>JAAUUE010000057.1 GCA_012031635.1 Coleofasciculaceae cyanobacterium SM2_1_6
TTACTAAGTTCAGAAGTCTCATTAATAAAGCTGTCACGACTAGTGCGGGGGTTGGTAAATTGGGGGCGGACTTTTTTGATTGATGAGGTCTTCAATGATTTTTCCGGCTGGCAGTTCATAGCTACTCATCTCGGTTTTGCTGATGAGCCAGAGATAGCTGCGTTTCTCACCTAGAGAATAGGAAAGAATAACGGTGTTGTCATCAAGAATTTGTTGCTGAATCTGTTCTAGGGTGAGGGGTTGGGGATACTTGAGAGCAGCGTATTTGGGGCTAGTTGCCCGGATTTGGGCTTGGAGGTTGCGGTATTGGGTTTCTAGGGTCGATCGTTGCGCTTCTAGAGTAGCTATTTGTTGATTATTATCTCTGGAGTTGGCAAGTTCGAGGCGACGTTTATCAAGAGTATCTAGTTGGGTTTGGATATCTTGCTCCTGTTGCAGGAGTTGGGGGTCTACTCCGTTACGAATATCGGCTTTAGATTCCGTAAGAAGTTCGATGAGAGTGCGGGCTTTAGATTGCTCGGTGACATTAAAGGCTTGGCTGTTGTAGCCTTGGTTTGGGTTTCGCTGGTTTAGCTCCATTAACAGGGTGATTTGGAGTTTGTAGTAACCTTGGACAGTGGCAAAGTAAGAAGTCCGAAATTCTGGATCGAGCAGTTGCCCCCGGATATCTTCCACAATAGCGATCGCTCCTTGGATACTTTGTAGGGCTGAGGGGATATCGTTCAGGGATTGTTGGACTAAAGCTAAGTTGTAGAGAATATTAGCTTCCCCAGTTCGATCGCCTACTTGCCGCATAATTGACAAAGCCTGCTGGTGGTAGTCTAGGGCTTGGAGGCGGAATTGTTGAGCGTTCTGAGCTAGGACTACGGAGTTTGAAGCCACTTGCGGCACAGAATAAAATATTCCTAGAAGTAAAGGGGTAATTCGTACTAATCTTATCCAACGCCTGATCACTACCTGCACCTCCTACCCTAATTTTGCCTACAAGATAACAAAAACTCTTAACCATGGAATAAAAAGCACACAATGTTAAGTATATTAACTTCTACCCAATTTCTCTACTTATCTCGTGCCACCTCCTGATGATGATGATGAACCAGGGGCAGAAGGGGTAGAACATGGATTATGAAACACTTGTTTCAATTGTGATGAATCTCCACATCTTCCAACTGTCTGTTGGGAGTTTACTGTCTGTTGGGAGTTTACTGTCTGCTGAGAGTTTACTGTCTGCTGAGAGTTTCCTGTCTGCTGAGAGTTTCCTATAGTGCTGTACACTATTCCGATATTATTTAGGGTAGTTGCTTCTCCACGTCGATCGCCTACTTCCCTTGTAATCGGCAGGGATTGTTGATAGTAATTCAAGGCTTGTTGTGGCTGTCCTATGTCTAGGTATACAGTCCCAATATTATTAAGGGTTTTTGCTTCTTGAGAGCGATCGCCTACTTCCCTGCTAATCGGTAGGGATTGTTGATAGTAATTCAAGGATTGTTGCGGCTGTCCTATTTCTAGATAGATTATCCCAATGTTATTAAGCGTACGTGCTTCTGCGGGGCGATCGCCAACTCCTCTTCTTATGAGTAAGGCTTGTTGAAAGTAATTTAAGGCTTGTTGTGATTGTCCTAAATTTCTATAGACTAACCCGATATTATTTAAGATAGTTCCTTCTCCAGAAAGATCGCTCACTTCTTTTGTAATCGGTAAGGCTTGTTGTAAGTAATTCAATGCCTCTTGTAGTTGTCCTATCGCTAAGTACACTATTCCAAGACCAATCAAGGCTCGTGATTCTTCAGGGCGTTGACGAAGTTTCGCTTCTGGAGAAGCCCCAACTTCCCCATTTGTAATTAGTAAGGCAATTAGTAAGGCTTGTTGAAAGTAGTTTAAGGCTTGTTGCAGTTGCCCTATATCTCTAGAGACTTCTGCCACATTGTTGAGAGTTTGTAATTCTTCTAGAGAATTGCCTACTGCCCTAAATAAAGCTAAAGCTTCTTGATATTTTGCCAAAGCTTGCTGTAAAGATTCCGCAGTCCCTAGCTGACGCAGCCGATCGCCCTCGATGTATAGCCTTTGAGCTTCAGTTACTTGGCTATTCTGGCTAGTTTGAGCCAATACTAAAGGAGTTATTATCATCTGCGGTGCAGAAAAGAGTATTCCCAATAATAAAGGAGTTACTCCCACCAAATTTACCCAACGCCTTACCATTGCTTGCATCTCCTACCCTGTTTTGCCTATAAGATAGCAAAGCCTCTTTAACTACGGGGTGAAAATATACCCAACGTTAAGCTCCTCGGCTTGGGAAATTTTCATAGGAGTCGATCAGGCATAGCTAGAAGGCGGCAACCACGACAACCTAGGCGATCTTGCTGTTCCTCTGTAAAGGTGCCAAGAGCCTCGGCGATCGTTTGGAGGAATGAGTTTACCAAAAATCTAACTAGCAAAGTCGGCGGGGAAGGTTTCAGCGAGGAGTTTACAAACGTTATCGGACATTTAAGAATTACTTTAGATTAAACTGTGGCAAAATTAAGATCAATCGCAAATTTTTTCTGAACTTCTTGAAATTTTCCCATGACTGTATCTATCTCTCCCCTCGCTACCCAATACGACGCTGCCAGCACTGAAGCCAAGTGGCAAGAATTTTGGGAGTCGCAGCAAGTGTTCAAAGCTGATCCTGAACATCCGGGAGAGCCTTTTTGTGTCGTGATCCCGCCCCCCAACGTTACAGGCAGTCTACACATGGGTCATGCCTTTGAAAATGCCCTGATTGACACCTTGGTGCGCTACCAGAGGATGCAGGGACGAAATACCCTGTGGCTGCCGGGGACAGACCATGCCAGTATTGCAGTGCAGACAATTTTGGAAAGACAACTGAAGGCAGAGGGCAAGACTCGGCAGGAATTGGGACGGGAGGAATTTCTGGAGCGGGCTTGGCAGTGGAAGGCTGAATCTGGGGGAACGATCGTTAACCAGTTACGGCGGTTAGGGGTTTCGGTGGATTGGTCACGGGAACGCTTCACCATGGATCAGGGCTTGTCTGATGCAGTGGTCACGGCTTTTTGTCAGCTACACAAAGAAGGTTTGATCTATCGGGGTAACTATCTGGTGAATTGGTGTCCGGCTTCCCAGTCGGCGGTGTCAGATTTGGAGGTAGAAAATAAAGAAGTGGCGGGGAATCTCTGGCATTTCCGCTATCCCCTTAGTAACGGGACAGGCTATCTAGAAGTGGCGACCACCAGACCGGAAACCATGCTGGGAGATACTGCCGTGGCGGTGCATCCAGAAGATCCCCGCTATCAGCATTTAATTGGGCAGACCGTGAGATTACCCATTGTGGGGCGAGAGATGCCGATTATTGGGGATGAATTTGTCGATCGAGAGTTTGGCACAGGTTGCGTCAAAGTTACCCCTGCCCACGACTTTAATGATTTTGAAATGGGACAGCGTCATAATTTGCCCTTCATCAATATCATGAATCGAGACGGGACTCTAAATGAAAATGCCGGGGACTTCCAAGGGCAGGATCGGTTTGTCGCCCGGCGGAATGTATTGCAAAGATTAGAATCTTCAGGAGTCCTTGTTCAGACTGAAGAGTACAAGCACACGGTTCCCTATAGCGAACGAGGCAAAGTTCCCGTGGAACCTCTACTATCTACCCAATGGTTTGTAAAAATTCGCCCCCTTGCCGATAAAACCTTAGAGTTACTAGATCAAGCCCATTCCCCTGCCTTTGTTCCCCAACGCTGGACGAAGGTATATCGAGACTGGCTGGTGAGCCTCAAGGATTGGTGTATTTCCCGGCAGTTGTGGTGGGGGCATCAAATTCCAGCATGGTATGTAGTCAGCGAAACCCAAGGGGAAATTACTGACCATACTCCCTACATTGTGGCAGCAACGGCAGAACTAGCACGGGAAGAGGCGATCGCCCAGTATGGGGAGCAAATCCAGTTAGAGCAAGAACCCGATGTTTTAGACACTTGGTTCTCCGCTGGGTTATGGCCCTTCTCTACCATGGGCTGGCCAGAGGAAACTAAAGATTTAGCTACCTACTACCCCACCACCACCCTCGTTACGGGCTTTGATATTATCTTCTTCTGGGTAGCTCGGATGACGATGATGGGGACTTATTTCACTGGCAAAATGCCCTTTGAGACGGTCTACATTCATGGGCTGGTGCGGGATGAGAATAATAAGAAAATGTCCAAGTCTGCCAATAATGGCATTGATCCCTTGATACTAATTAAAAAATATGGCACGGATGCTCTGAGATTTACTTTAATCAAAGAAGTTGCTGGAGCGGGGCAGGATATTCGCTTGGAGTACAATCGGAAAACTGATGAATCGGTGTCAGTAGAGGCTTCCCGGAATTTTACCAACAAGATTTGGAATGCTTCCCGGTTTGTAATGATTAGCCTAGAGGGCAAAACCCCGGCGCAACTGGGACTGCCAGAGATAGATAAATTGGAATTGAGCGATCGCTGGATTCTCTCTCGTTATCACCAAACTATTCAATTCACCTCTAATCAAATTAATAACTACGGTTTTGGGGAAGCTGCTAAGGGCTTGTACGACTTCATCTGGGGTGATTTCTGTGATTGGTACATCGAGCTGGTCAAATCTCGCCTCCAACCAGAGGCAGAACCGACTTCCCGCCGTGTGGCTCAACAGGTATTAGCTCATGTTTTAGATGGCATCCTCAAGCTCCTCCATCCCTTCATGCCCCACATTACCGAGGAACTTTGGCACAATCTCACCCAAGCCGGAGACAAATCCCTGTCCCTAGAAAGTTATCCCGCCCCAGATGCTCAACTAATCAACACCGATCTAGAGGCAGAATTTAGTTTGCTAATTGAGACTATTAGAACTATTCGCAACCTCCGAGCCGATGGTGATGTGAAGCCGGGGATCAAGGTTCCGGTAATTCTCCAGAGTGAAAGTAGCCGTGAGTGTACCATTCTCCGTCGGGGATTGGTGTATATTCAGGATTTAGCAAAGGTTTCCTCTGTGGAAATTCGAGAAATCTCGGAGGGTGTAGACATCTCTCAAACCTTAGAAATTTCACCAACCCCAGCCAGTCCAGCAGATCTAAAGGTTCCTAGCGTGATGGCAACTTCCCCAGAAAGCCTGACTTTGACCCCGAATCAACCAGCTAAACCCCATCCAAACTCGACAGGGATAGCTCGATCGAGCAAATCGCCCAACTGGTTCCTCTTGTCCGCCTTACCTTTGGGTGTCCTGCTCTTGATTGGGATAATTTCTCTTCTTGGTTTAGGGGCTATTTATCAAATATTTTTGAAAATTTTTAATAAACAACCATTAACCCAAGCCACTACTTCCCCAAGTTCTCAACCCCAGACTAAAATTTCCGCCCTTCCCCAAACTCTTAATCCCTCCGTAATTTCCCCACAACCTAAGCCACCTATAACTTTACCCCCATCTCAACAGTCCTTGACTGGAGTAGTCGGCACAATCCAAGTGCTAATTCCCCTAGATGGTGTGGTAGATTTAGTAGCATTGCGGTCTAAGCTAGAGAAGAGCTTTCAAAAAGCCCAAGCAGAAATTGACGCTCTGACCCGTCGTTTGAGCAATCCCGGTTTTGTGGATAAAGCCAGACCCGACGTAGTTGAAACCGCTAAGACAGCCCTGCTGGAGGCAGAAAAGCAAGCTGCAATCCTCAGCGATCGCCTATCTAGTCTCCCGCCGATTAGTTAACCTCTAACCCTATTGTCAAATCATCTGCCATGCTACATCTGGCGCAAGTACAACAAAATCAGATTTCAGATGAACCAGAGTTGAAAATCCTGGCTACCCAAGAGTCGGAAATTTCTTGGTCACTACCCACAAAGGAATTCATTCTCCCGGTTTCCCACGGCAAAAATCTGCACGAGGGCTTGTTGGTCTTGGTGGAGACGAATGAGAAACAAGAAATCACTAATATCCAGTCTGCGAGAAATTGGGTGCTGGATTTTGTAGAAAAGTACCTGACCTTGGGCATTACTCCGGCATTTCTCCAGCAAGAAGCAGCAAGGGTAGAAGAGTGGCGCAAGGATTTAACCCTCCAGAGCCAAGAACTAGGACGCAAGCAGTGGGAAATGGAAGCCCGCCGGGAGCAGATTCAAACCCTAGAAGAAGAGCTAAAGCGCAAGCAAAAAGATTTTGATGGTTAAGGGAGGAGATCCTGGCTAGTTAAGCTCGATCGATAACTAATCAGTAAGGACTAATCGATAATTATTTATGGCGGATGTATAGAAAAATATCTTGTAAATAAGGCAAAGGATATTAAACTGATCCTTGGTAATTTTGGGTGTTAAGAATTGAATATTTGGATTTTTTGTAAATATTTTTGTAAATACTTGTAAATATTAAGGAGTAAAGGAGTTTTTATGGACTGCAAGGCTCAGGTGATTGATGGCATGGGAAGGAGTCAGTTAAGGACTAAATTAATGTCAAAAAAATTAATGTCACAAAAGGTTATTAGCTATGTATCGTTAGTCTCCTTCTTTCTCACCGTTGTGGCAACTCCCGGCAGAGCAATAGTTTCCATCTCTTCATCCCTGAGAACAACTACTCCGGGTTCTGGGCTACTTAACTCTAATGATAATCAAGGCTCTCCCAGTTGTGTGAATCAAGGAGATAGCACTGTTGGCAATGGTGACGAAAATTCTGGAAACTTAGTCAACACAAACAACGCCGATAATTCCCCAACAAAACAGAAAAAAACAACCCTGCTTAAACAAGCCCTTAATCTCAAACGACAGGTCGATAAACAATGGCAGTATATGGTCATGGGTTGGGCTAGTGAAGCCGGAGCCTACCTCCAACCAGCCCCCTGGCCGCAAATTCATCAACAGGCTCGCCAAGCAAAAGTTCCAGTGATGATGTACCACGATGTCTTGCCAGAGAAGGAAGTCCCTTGGGATAATACGCCCCAAGAAATTGCTGAGCATTTTCGGTTAATCAAGGCTCAGGGGCTGACTCCCATTAGCTTGCAACAGCTCGTTACCCATCTACATACGGGGCTGCCTTTGCCAGAGAAACCGATCGTTCTCACCTTTGATGACGGCTACGGTGGGCATTACGAATACGTTTATAAGCTAATGCAGGAATATAACTATCCGGTGGCTTTTTCCGTTTATACCGATGGTGTAGGCAAAGAGGCGATCCCCAATAGCGATCGCCGTCCCGGTGGTCCCCGAACCCATGTCAGTTGGGAGCAGTTGCAGGAAATGGCGGCTAATCCCCTTGTGGAAATTATTTCCCACTCTGTCACCCATCCCCTAGATATGCGGGAGCAAACCGATGCCCAGATTACGAAGGAATTGGTGGAAGCTAAGCAAATTCTCGAAAGTAAATTAGGGGTTTCCGTCGATTACTTTACCTATCCCGTGGGCAAAAATGACGATCGAGTCCGCCGTCTGGTCAAGGAAGCGGGGTATGTTGCCGCCTTCACTATGCACGAAGACCCCACCAAAGAACAGTTAGCCGGAGAATCAGAAAATCTATTGGCGATCGGGCGCTGGGGACAGTCTCGGCTCCTCGAAGCCCTAGAAAACACTTGGGGCGGAGCAGCCTTGGTGAACATAGCTGGTCAATCTGGCATGGAGGAATTTGATTTTACTGCCCCTATCAAAATGCAGAAGGTAGCGATCGACAACACCAACCTAATCCTGATCTCCGGGGGCAGACCCGTCACAATCCACGCCCGGAGCCGCTACCAAGTCCCAGAAATTCTTGCCAATACAGGAGCCGTTGCGGGGGTAGATGGGGGATTTTTCTCCTTAGAATTTCTTGATTCTAACCAGATGATCGGTCCAGTCTTGAGTCAAAACACCAAAAAATTTGTCCCCGGCAAAGAAGCCGATGTCCTGCGCATCAAGAATCGCCCCCTAGTCCTCATCAGTAAAGAAACTGTGAAATTCATCCCCTTTGATGTCAATAAGCACAATGAACAGTCTGCGATAGAAGCAGAAATGCCCGATGTCACCGATGCTTTTGTCGGCGCAGCTTGGCTAGTCCGGGATGGAGCGGCGCAATCAGCCCAAACCTTTGGCAACTTATTTGACTTTGATGCCGAGCGTCACCGAGCCTTTTGGGGAATCAACAAGAATGGTCAACCAGTCATTGGGGTATCCGTGGATCCGGTGGATTCTG
This sequence comes from Coleofasciculaceae cyanobacterium SM2_1_6, assembly GCA_012031635.1. Lineage (GTDB taxonomy): Bacteria > Cyanobacteriota > Cyanobacteriia > Cyanobacteriales > JAAUUE01 > JAAUUE01. The sequence continues at coordinate 8,143 of JAAUUE010000057.1, forward strand.
TGAGCTTAGGAAAAATTTTGGCGAAGGCTGGCTACTACGATGCCGTGATGTTAGATTCGGGAGCGAGTACTTCCCTTGCCTATAAAGGGGATTCTCTGGTGGGCTATACTCCCCGCCCTGTTCCCCACGTAGTTGCCCTCATGCCCAGCGATACTGAAGTCATGGCAAATTGCAGTCCGAATCTGAGTTCTAAGCAAACTAAGCAATAATTTTTTCTAGGGCGGCGACATCAGGAATATACATCATGTCATGGTCTCGAATAATGAGACCTTTCTTTTCGAGCCGGGTCAGGACTCTAGTGACGGTTTCTCTGGCTAGTCCACTGAGGCTACTGAGTTCCCGATGGGGAAGGTTAGGGATCTCTGTACCTTGCTGCCGGACTTTGCCCTGACCTTCGGCGAGGAAGAGAATAGTATCTGCAACCCGGGACTGACTGTCAGATTCTCGTAAACGCAGACGACGGTTAACTTGACGGAGACGCTTTGCCATGAGTTGAGCCAGCCTGACTCCGGCGAGGGGTTCTGTGTTAACAAGCTGCACAAAATCTTGGGCTGGAATGCTGCCGATCATGGTGGGAGTGAGGGTAATTACGTCGGTCGATCGAGGCACTTCATCCAACGCCGCCATTTCTCCAAAGAGTTCTCCCTTGCCTAAAATATTCAGAGTTACTTCTTTGCCGTCCATGTTGTAGGTCCGAATTTTTGCCCAACCCGCCAGCACAAAGTACACAGAACCGCCCCAATCATTCTCTAGTAAAATGACTCGGTTAGCTGGATGGGTGCGCGTGACAATATGGGCAGTAGCCTTTTTGGCGATCGCTGGGGGCAAGCCATTAAAAAGGGGAATTGAGTTAATAAACTCCTGGAGGGGAGATACTGTATCTGAGGAACTTAGATGTTCTTCCATGAAGCCTTTGCTGATTTTCCTTAGTCAACCACAAGTTTACCAACAATGTACAGATTAATATCTAATTAATATCTAAGTTTGGATTAATTGTGATAGAAATCATTGATCATTAGGCTTAAATCTAGAATTTTAGGTATCTGATGACAATATAGCGATCCTAAATCATTTTCTAAATTAGATTATTTTTGTCAGGTTATTCCACCCGCCGGCGGCGGGGGAAATCATTGAGGACTGTGATAATTACCGAACAATTACCGAACAATTACCGAACAATTACCGAACAATTACCAAATAATCACAAATCGCTAACCATCACCATGGGTCCAGTGGGGACTGGGGGATCGGGGGATAGCTCGATCGTAATGGCGAGCTTGGTAACGGCGTAGCTACTGGGCAGCACTAATTTCGTTAGGGCGACCCCCTGTTGATTGACTTGAAATTGTTGCCACGGAATTTTCTGCTCGTCAATAATGTTCCATAGCTGATAGGACTGACCACGGGGCAGAGGCGGAAGATTCCGCAGAATTAACACTGCTTGGGGTTCGCCGGGGGTAACAACAATGCTACCAGAGGCTTTGACCATATCGTCCATTCCCTTGAGAGAAACTAGCCGGGTCTTGGGTTGTTGGAGCATGGCGATCACATCTTTTTGGCGATCGACCTGCCCTTGGATACTCGCTAGTTGTTGCCGGAGTCGGTAGTTATCAAAACCAAGCGCCACAGTAACTAGGGCAGCAATTCCCCCAGCTAGTTTCAGCCCAGGTACAGGAATTTGCGAAATTCTCGACCAATTTCTAGGTATCCCTACCGGAGGAACGACTGGCAGAGGCTGGTTATTTGAGGCGATATTTGGAGGAATATTGGCAGAAATATCTAGGGGAAGGGCTGGGGCAATACTGAGGTTGCTATTTGGAGAATTAGTTACCGGAGCAATAGGGCTAGGGCGATCGATCGAGGCATGATCAAGACTCGCTAAAATATCCTGACGCAACTGGGGACTAGGTTCTATGGCGGGGAGAGCATAGGGTAGAGTCGCCAGTACTTCCTGCAAGCTCTGAAGTTCGATCTCTAGATCTGGATGCTCCACCAAAATTTGCTGCAACTCTGCGGCTTCCTCGGAGCTGAGGTCTCCTAGGGCATAGCCAGCTAATAATTCTTCTATCCGTGGTGATAAGGGTTCATTCATAGGATTCATCCATAGAGTGCATTCATAGGGCTTTGAGGGTTTAATTAATCAAGTTTTTAAGAAATCACGTCTTTCAGGTTTTTTCTCAACTGCAACAATCCTTGGCGAGACCAGCTTTTCACCGTACCGAGGGGAGTTTTGAGGCGAGCGGCTATTTCTGATTGACTCAGCCCTTCATAGTAAGCTAGTTCCAATACCTGACGGTGCTTATCTGCCAGAAGACTCAGAGCTTGGTGAATTTCTGTGGATCGTTGTTCTAGGGAAGCTAGGTCAAAGGGGCTGGGTGGAGAGGGGGCGGTGGTCAGGGCTTGGCTCCAACGTTGCAGAAATTTGCCTTGGGTAGTCCGGCTTCTCAGTTTATCGATCGCCCTCGATCGGGTCAAGGTTGTCAGATAGCTACTCAGGGAACCCCGGCGGGGATCATAGGTTTGATTGTGCCAAAGATTTAAGAAGATCTCTTGGGTTAAGTCTTCTGCTTCTGGGGGGCTGGCTAAAATCCTTAGTGCTAGGCGATAAACAAGGCTACTATAGCGATCGTAGAGTTTCCCCAAGGCTGAGGATTCCCCCTGCCGCATTGCCCCCACCAAAGCTGCATCTATGGCTGGCTCCTGACCATCAATAGCAGGCTCTACCGCATTAATTTCCATAGGTTTGTAATAGAGTATAAATATTAATTAAATTACCCCAATTACCTAGGCGGTTGTCCATAGTCTGGTTTCTAAACCTGTCTATAAATAAATACGCACATTTCATAGATTTGGATGATTATTTACTGAGGAAAGTTGATGCACTTTGGGATTAATACCCTGCCCCTCGGGGCGGAATAACTGCCGGGGCTGGCGCCGTGGGTTCATGCCCGTTTGATAGAAATTCTAACTTTTTTAAGGTTTTTCTTATGGTAGGCTAAGACAATGAATATTTTAGTCAGTAATGATGATGGTATTTTTGCCCTAGGTTTACGGACTTTGGCAACAGCACTAGCGGAAGCGGGTCATCAAGTCACTGTGGTGGCTCCCGATCGAGAAAGGTCTGCCACTGGACATGGGCTAACCATTCATCAACCCCTCAGGGCTGAGTTGATCGAAAACGTATTTGTGCCAGAAATCAAAGCCTGGTCTTGCTCCGGTACCCCATCAGATTGTGTCAAAATTGCCCTCGGAGCTTTGCTAGAAACTCCCCCAGATTTGGTTGTATCCGGCATTAACCACGGGGCAAACCTCGGCACAGATATCCTCTATTCTGGTACGGTGTCCGCCGCCATGGAAGGAGTGATGGAAGAAATTCCCAGTATCGCCTTTAGCTTGACTAGCTACACTTCTAAAAGATTTACTACCGCCGGAAAATTTGCCCAAGCCTTAGTTGCTCAGATAGCCAAAGAGCCACTGCCAGAAATGATGCTCTTAAATGTCAATGTTCCCCCGGTAGACTGGCCAGAGATTGTGGGAGTATTGGTGACAAGGCAGGGTATCCGCCGTTATTTTGATAGTTTCCAGAAGCGGGTAGATCCTAGGGGCAAAACTTATTTCTGGTTAGCTGGGGAAGCGATCGAAGAAATAGACCAGCCCCCCAACCCCCTCCTCCCCCCCCATGTTCTCACCGATGTCCAAGGCATCCAACAAAACTACATCACCATCACCCCCCTCCAGTACAACCTCACCAGCGTCGCCGGGATCAACAGTCTCCAAGCCCGCAAATTTAGCCTGTAGTGATGTTTTAACCCTTGTAGGATCAAAAATCAAAATAAATTCTAGTTGCATTGACCTACTTACCCCGAAACTTGGTAAATTATCCTAGGTCAACTTCCTGCTAGTTATAGTCATTGCCATAAAAGTTAAGACAAATTCGGCTACTTCGACAACGCTCAGCATAAATTCGACTTCGCTCAGCCAACGTATCGAGCCTTGTCCTAAGTAAGCGTAAGCTGTCTAGAACTATATTTTACCTCCCTGTACCTCCTTCTACCTCCCTGTACCTCCTTCTACCTCCTTGTACCTCCTTCTACCTCCCTGTATTTCCTTACCTCCTTATAACTTCATGAAAACCTTTCCCTCCCCTGAAGCTCTAAGGCGCTTTCCCTTTGGGCTTGCTGATATTGCTGTGATTTTAGGAACCTTGGTACTCCTCTCTCTAATTGCGAGGGTGGGGGCGGGAGCCTTGGTGAGTTTTGAACCACCGAATATCATGCCAGAAGTTGATCTGGAGGTGACGAATCTGCCCTACTACGGGGGACGATCGACCCTGCGGATGTTCATTGCTTTATTCTGCTCCACGATTTTTAGCCTCGCCTACGGTTATATTGCTGCCAATAGTCGGCGGGCAGAGCAGTTAATGGTGCCATTGCTAGATATTTTGCAATCAGTCCCCGTTTTGGGGTTTCTCTCGGTGACAGTGACGGGGTTTATTGCCCTGTTTCCCGGCAGTTTGTTGGGGCTAGAAGCAGCTTCAATTTTTGCAATTTTCACCAGCCAGGTCTGGAATATGACCTTTTCTTTTTATCAATCTCTCCGGACAATTTCTAAGGAACTAGATGAAGCCGCCACCCTTTACCAGTTATCTCGGTGGCAACGCTTTATAGTCCTGGAAGTACCAACATCTATGATTAGCTTGCTCTGGAATGCCATGATGAGCTTTGGGGGGGGATGGTTTTTTGTGGCGGCGAGCGAAGCTATTAGTGTGTTGAATCAAGAATATACGCTGCCGGGAATTGGCTCCTACGTGGCTGTGGCGATCGCCCAAGAAAATCTGCCAGCCTTGGGTTGGGCGTTAGTGACAATTGCTGTCATTATCATTCTTGTAGATCAACTATTTTGGCGACCCCTGATTGTGTGGTCAGATAAATTTCGCCTAGAACAAAGTGCTTCAGCCTCAGCCCCCGAATCTTGGGTCTATGACCTCCTCCAAGCAGCCCGGATTCCTCGCCTTATTACTAAGGGATTAAGACCCCTCCGAGATACTATCAATCTTTCCTTATCAAGGCTCACCCGTCCCCAGCCTAGAAGAGCACCAGCCTTGGGCAAAAAACAGCGGGGGGATTTGGTCTACAATTCTGTCCTTCTAGTTGTAATTGCTCTATTAATTTCTTGGGCTTTACATTTTATTTTGACTACGGTAGGCCTCCTAGAAGTTGCTAAGGCTCTTGGTTTGGGAGTATTAACTTTGATTCGAGTTACAGGATTATTACTTCTTGCGACAGTGATCTGGACTCCTGTGGGGGTGGCGATCGGCTTCAACCCCAAACTCGCCCGAACTCTCCAGCCCGTAGTCCAATTTTTAGCATCCTTCCCTGCCAATTTCATCTTTCCCTTTGCGACCCTATTTTTTATTCGTGCCAACATTAGCATTGAGTGGGGATCTGTATTGCTGATGGCGTTGGGTTCCCAGTGGTATATTCTGTTTAACTCGATCGCCGGTGCTCAGAGTATCCCCACAGACCTACGAGAAATGGCTGATGATATGGGGTTAAAGGGCTGGAAGCGCTGGGAGAAATTAATTATTCCGGGGATTTTTTCCGCTTGGGTAACGGGGGGCGTAGCAGCTACCGGGGGAGCTTGGAACGCCAGTATTGTGTCTGAAATTGTCTCTTGGGGGGATTCTACCCTGACAGCCACGGGCTTAGGAACCTATATTGCCGAAGCCACAGCCCTTGGGGATTGGTCTCGGATTACCCTCGGCATTGGGGTGATGAGTCTCTTCGTGGTTGGGATTAACCGTCTGTTTTGGCGACGACTCTACAAACTAGCAGAGACGAAGTATCACCTGTAGGCAGCCTTGGCAGCTAAAACTGCACCGACAAGAACAAAGTCCACCATCGTGGACTAATAGATATCTTGCACAAATCCCTCAAATCTTCTTGTTAGACTTATTTCTTGACTTTGAGGGTGACATTCACGCCTTCACTAGTCTGCTCCAACACCAGTAGGGGCGTAGGTTTTGCCTTTTGATCCCAGCGAATTGTGACGATCCGTCCTTGAATAGTCGGCTGCCAAGTTTCGTGGTCTTCACTGGGACTGAGAAAAGTCTCAATACAATCAATAATTTGGCTAATGGTGGCAGAAGTTGATTGGGTCGGCAATTTCATGAGTTTAATTTGAATCCGAAACAGCACCCGCTTGACTCGCTTTCCTTCGCTTTCTGTGTCATAAACTACGTCAAAGGTTTCATCTACTTGTCTGCCTGTGCTGGCAATTCCCACAGCCACAGGAGCCGAACCGGGGCGCAGAGCTACGCTAATTAAATCTTTGACCTTAATCTTGATCTGGTTGACGATCGCAAAGTGAAATACCTCTTCATCCATCCGTAACCGGAGATAATCTAGGTTAAACTCACGGGAATGTACCAAGTCAGGATTAGTTTCCATCTTGCGGATGGTATTGAGAGCTAGTTTCAGTTTCTTTTCTAGATCATTTTTTTTGTACTGCTCTGCTTTCATTTTCTTGGCAATGCCATCTAGTTGAATTTTTCCGTAGGCGGCCAAGCCGATGAGCAGGACAAGTAGCCCCGCAGAAGAAAACATCCAGATCTGTCCGGAGTTATCAAATCCCGGATTATTAGACGGGGGTGTGGGATTCTGAGCAATTATAGGTTGGATAGGAAGAGGGATAGACATAGGTAGGGGTTAGACTGGGCAAAACTAATCTAAGAATCTAATCTAAGCATCTAAACATACTGCATAACTAGCAGTGCCACCCTATGATTTGCAGTTTTTTTGCAGAATGCTAAACATCTTTCCCCTTACTTTATCCTATTTAAGGGCATTCTAGTATAGCTAAAGTGCTACAAAAAAACTAGTTGCTACTCCCGGAATCTCTACTCCACTCCAGAAACTAGCCCAGAGACTAGGAAATTCATGAATAAATAGCATAACCAGAATAGATTCATGGACTAATTATAGTTTTTCTGTTGACAGTGATAGCCTTGGTAAAAATTATAAACATCAAATAAGCCCCCCGCAATGCTACAGGTAGTCCCAATCACAATGGTTCCTTGGAGGGCACAACCACTACCGAAAATATTTAAGAAGGCGAGCAGATATTCACGAGTTTCTTGGGCGATCGCCGCCACCATCGGTACATGGCTACTCAGAGTCAGACCAGTGATACTCATGCCGAGCATGGCTACAGGAACAATAAAGCTGATTAACATTGTCAGGAGTAGCGATCGAAGCTGATGAGCATACCGGACATAGTTAGGAATACTATACATAAAAATCATCCCGCACAAGTGGTAATTAAGCTAGTCAGAAGACTAACCATTTCAAGATAAAGGAAGAAACATCTTCTTGGGAAGGTTTGTGAGAATTCTTAAATTATGCTTAAGAAACTTGGCAATTATTCCTCATTTTTCTTAATCAAATCGCTACAAATCTTAAATAAATAATCCCGGCTGCTCACGGGCAGATGGGGAGAAGGCAGATCAAAATTAGGTAAATCTGCCATATCACTGCAAACACAAGCTGTGTGTTCTACCCCTGTAACTTTCATGGGGATGGGGATTTGACAGCGAGCGCACTTAATTAAATCCCAGCTTGGTTGCAGGAGTTCGCTGATTTTTTGGTTAGTTCCTTCGAGATAGCAATCCCCCAAGCCTTGCCCGGTGAGCAATAATTGCCAACACTTTTCAAATTCTGGGCTGTAGCGATCGCCCTGCAACACGGGCTGGGGATACAAAAATTAGTCCCGTTGTCAGTGCTGACCCGCTTTCCTAGCTGAAACCAGCAGGCGAGATATTCTTTAACTTGCTGTGGAGTTGCCATAGTTAGTTGCCATATTTATGCTTGTGGAGATGATGGCTGTGCCAAAAATTGGGAAATGGGAATACCTAGCTGGCTCAGATTCACTACATAGCCATTGGTAACTAGATACACTGGATTGGCGATCGCACCGACAATTCTGGTGACGTTGCCGAGGCGGTCGCGAAATTTTCTTCCTAGGGGATAGGGCGGGATCACGCCCCAACCTACTTCTTCTGAGACTAGTATGATATCTGCCCTCGTGAGAGTCAAACTTTCCCGTAGATTATTTAAGGTTTCTTGCCAGAGAGTTTCTTCCTGCTCTAGGTAGTTGGCAACCCAAGTCCCCAAAGAATCGATGAGGAGGCAATTTTGGGGGGCGGCAGTGTGGAGAATTGTCGACAAATCTAAGGGAGTTTCGATAGTTTGCCAAGAGTCTGGGCGGCGTTGTTGGTGCTGGATAATCCTTGCTTGCCATTCTAGATCCGTGGGATCACCTTGGGCGGTGGCAATATAGATCACAGCTTTCCCAGTGGCAGTAGCTATACCTTCGGCGACTTCGCTTTTGCCCGATCGAGCCGGTCCCGACACCAAAATTAACTGGGGAGCTACTTCGATCATGGGGAAAGTTCAGCTATTTTGTCGTTTACATTTATTAACTCCGGTTGCAGCCACCGGAACGATCGCCGCAGAAACTCCGCTCCCTGCACTTGAATACATTCCCCGTGAGCAATAATAATTCGCTCCGGCTGCCAAGCCAGCATCGTTGCCAGGGACGATCGGGCTATTTTTTCTGGAAAGCATAACTTAACCGCCAATCCAGGGGGGTTTGACCATCGGGAGCAAGGATCCCCGTAGCTCGAGCAAGGAGTTTTTGATAACCCGTAAAGTGATCCCTCGGGAAATTTTCAATGAGATCCGTGAGGATCAAGGTGCGGGTAATTTTATGGAAAAAAACTACTTCCTCCATCATGGTGCTGCCCCGGAAAATAAGTTGGTCTAGCTCCTGCTGCCACTCTGGTTCTGGTTGTGATTCTAAGTCTTTGTAGAATTGAACATCGGGACGCTTAGCCTGCAATCCCGGTGCAGCATAGATCAGAGCTTCGGGAAACTGCTGCTGCCATAGGGGGAGATAAAGATGATGAATCTTATTTGGAGCAATCAGATAGGCGGGTTTGCCCAGTTGATCTAATTCTTGACGGAGAGCTTCAGTAATTTTTGCTGGGGAATGAATCCACAGTTCCCCAGAGGCAAGTTTCACGATCGTCATCCGGGTGGTGTAGGGCAGGGAATACCATTGGACAACTTCGCCATCATAGACCCAGGTATTATCAGCAAATTCCTTGAGTAAAACCATTACAAATTCTCGCCTTTTGAATTCTTACCTTTAGGTAAATTTATAAATCTTCTGGGTTTGGAGTTCCCCCGGTCAAGATGTGTGGCAGGGAGGCTCGATTCTCCAAGGGGAGAGGCTACGCCAACG
>JAAUUE010000058.1 GCA_012031635.1 Coleofasciculaceae cyanobacterium SM2_1_6
ATCTCTTTCATCTTGGGAAAAGCTGGTAATCTGGGCAACTTCAAACAGTTGCATAAATACATTCTCTTGCAATGGTAGAGGTGGCGTCATCTAAATCGGGTAGATGTTTCAGTAAAAATAACCACTTATCAAAATGGTCGTTTAGTTGATCAATTGTTTTTTTGAATTTTGGTAACTCTAGATAAATAAATTTCAGCTTTTCGTAGAAAACTTGGCAATCTTGATCTTTTAGTTCAACTATATGTAAGAGAGTGTCATCATTTTTATCTTCATCAAAAACAAAATCTAAAATACCTATGGTATAAATTGGCGCTAGCTTGTAGTTCCAATCTCCTTTTTCTACTTGGTCTTGGATGGGAAAGGAGGCGTAGTAAATGCTGCGGTCTTTAAAGTAATTATGTTTGGCTTTTTGCATTTCGACGATAAAGTTTTCGCCTTTTTCGCTTTGGCAGTAAAGATCGAAGACTGCTTTACGATCGCTTGGGGTATTGCCAAGATTTTCGGTACTGCGGTATGTGAGGTCTTTGACTCGATGTTGGGGTGGCAATATTACATTAAGGAAGTCAATCAATAGGTTTTTATTTGGTTCTGTGCCAAATAGTCGCTTGAAGCCAAAGTCTGTGAGTGGATTAATATAGCGATCGCCGCGAGGACGTGGATAAAACATGGTTTTTTTATCTAACTATTTGTTTAGGGGAACTATGACTTAAGGCTATGCTTTTTATGATGTTGTAATTATTTTAGCCATGATCGCCCTCTGAAATTATTGGAGCTTCTGTTGACACTTGTTCCGAACAAAGATTTAGAGGAATTTGGGCTTTATTACCCAGTTTCTACCGTCATCGCAGAGTTACTTACAAAGATTTCTGGAGTACCTATGTCTATAGTATTTCCTGAGTGACACTACAAGGCTGTTGAGTAAAAAAACGTGTAAAATCAGTTATATATTGATTGGTTTAACTGTACAATTTGCCAACAAATGTGAGGCTATAATATTTGTCTTATATAAAAGCCCGTGACGAGGATTGAACTCGTGACCTCATCCTTACCAAGGATGTGCTCTACCACTGAGCCACACGGGCAGGTTATTTTATCAAGGTAATCTTAGCACGCTTTGCAATTATGTTTGCCATTAGTTTTGTACTTAGATGATCTTTGAGTGATGATCCTTGAGTATTTTTACCTGTTGTATCTAGGTTAGTTATCTCTAGATTAATTGTGGTGGGCCGAGCTGGATTTGAACCAGCGTAGGCGTAGCCAGCGGATTTACAGTCCGCCCCCATTAACCACTCGGGCATCGACCCATTTATCACCACAGCTTTTTATCTTAACACCCATTGCTAAAAAATACTACCCTGAATGTGATTTTTCTGAAACTAGGTAGGGGAAGGAGTCAAAATAACCCCAGTTCCCCCAAAATTCCTAGGATCAGACCAGCTCCCCAGATTCTTGGAGGGAGTGGAGGCGATGGTAGACACCCTGATGATGGAGGAGTTCTCGGTGGTTGCCCACTTCGATAATTTTTCCTTGATCTAATACTACAATCTTATCTGCTTCTCGGACTGTACTCAAACGATGGGCGATAATAATTGTGGTACAGGTGCCTTGGATATTGCGCATGGCTAACTGGATCGATCGCTCCGATTCATAATCTAGGCTAGAAGTCGCCTCATCAAAAATCAGCACATCCGGTTGCACCAGCAAAGCTCTCGCAATCCCCAAGCGTTGCCGCTGTCCTCCAGAGAGCCGGACTCCCCGCTCGCCGACGATCGTGGCATAGCCTTCTGGAAGTTGGTAGATAAAGTCTTCGACCCTGGCAATGCGACAGGCTTCTTTCACTTGCTCCCTTGTGGCTTGGGGGTTGCCGTAGGTGAGGTTATCAAGGATAGTGCCGTTAAAGACATCAACTTCTTGGTGGACGATCGCCAGTCGCCGCCGATAGCCAGTAATATCTAGTTTACGGATGTCTTCTCCATCGATGAGAATCTTACCCTGACTGGGTTCAAAGTACCGGAAGAGGAGCTTGACGAGGGTAGATTTCCCCGAACCCGATCGACCTACGAGGGCAACGGTTTGGTAGGGTTCAATCAAGAGCTGGATATTTTGCAACACGGGGCGATCGACATCGTAACCAAAGGAGACATGATCAAACTGAACTTTCCCGGTAAAGTTATAAACCGGGGCTTGCTCCTTGGCTTTGATCACAATCCCTGCACCTTCTGCACTCACAGGGCTTTTCATGAACTCATGGAATCTGAGCATGGACGCATAGCGGCGGGCAAACACCTCGGCTAGGTTCGTAATTGGCTCCAATTCAGCATAAGCCATACTCGAAATAGTCAGAGTAGTAATGAAATGCCCTAGGGAAATCTGTCCCCGCAGAGTAGCAAGGAGAGTCAGCCCCAAGACCAGAAAGACACAACCTTGAACGATCGTCCGTTGATAAGTGCCTAGTTTCACATAGCCCAAGTGAATACTATACAAAACTACCTTTAGTTCTCGGTTTAGACGCTGCTCCTGTCGAGCTAATTCCTTGGCTTCCGTGGCAAATGCCTTGACGGTTTTAATATTAGTCACTAGTTCTGAAGTCCGACTTTCTGTATCTTCGATGTAGCGATCGAGGATTTCCTCTCGGTAGGTTAGAGCTTTGAGATTGACAAAACTAAAGCTGAGGATAAACAAGAAGGAAGCCAAAAACAGCAGGGCAATCCGCCATTCAATCACCCAGATAATCACGAAAATCGCCAACACTCGAAAAATCTTGGGGATCAACTGCCCCGCAATTTCTGGATAGGTCCAAGTATGGTTAGACAGCCCCCTTGCTACCCGCCCCGCAATGCGTCCCGGATTGTTTTCATCGTAGAACTCGATGGGCAGGGTAAGAATCTTTTGGATGGAACTTCTCGTGTGATCTCTCCGGCTACGCAGGGCAATTTCCCAATGAAACCAAGGTCCAATCCACGGCTGAATGGGCGCCCGCACCACCGTAGAGAAGAAGATCATGCCCAAGAGAACTATGAGCGCCGCATCTTGATTACCAACTTGGGGGTTAATGGTCGCTAATTGTCGAGTTAAGAGTTGTACCGGAGTATCTAGAGGTTGCTGAGACAGGACATTGATAATCTGCCCGATCGCATAGGGAACCACCAGATCAATGATTTCAAAGATGCTAGAAGCAGCAATACTAAAAATGGCAAGACCCCAGTAATTTTTGAAATATTTAATCAGATCGCTAAATTTCGCCATAAAATCTCCTCACAGGGATCGTGCGCTATGGATGGCGACAAATCCCCGTTTTCCTAGTCAAAACTTAAATAGGGTGTACTTTCAAACTAGTCTTCATGTAATACGATGATACTACATGAAGTTACAAGAAAAGTAAATAGCTAGAAGAATAAAAATAAGACACAGTGATTCTGTGTCTCTGGAGTTTTTTGAATTATTGATTGAAATTTGACTAAAATCCCATGATTTCGAGAAGTTGCGAACCATAGCAGTCCTAAATGATCTCACCCGCCGCAGGCGGGTGGAATAACTTACCAGAAGTAATCTAATTCAGAAAATGATTTAGGATCGCTATAGTTGATTAGTTGATTAGTTGATTAGTTGATTAGTTGATTTTTAGTAGGCGCTTTGCAAAGCCCACCAGAGCAGCAAGCCGATACTACCGAGGACGAGAACAGAGGAGATGGCGATCGCTAGAGGGGTGTCTGCACCCTTGAACTTCATGATGCCGCGATTAAGGTCTGACATAGAATTTTTACAACCTGCGTTTATTGGGCTTTTATTGGGTTTATTACTATGTTTACAGGAAATGTTCCCCATCTACATTAGCCTAATCAGTCTCAATCTGCCATAGGGAAAGTCCGGAGTTACTGATGAGCAGAAGGGATTCTCTACTTTTCAGACATCCTCTAAAATTAAGAGGGATACTCCACAGTCAAGGATTCCGGTATTTATTAAAAAATAAACAGGTATTAGAAGATCAATGCAGGTGGAATACGACCTAGTAATTGTGGGGGGGAGCTATCTAGCTCGTTACGGGGCGGGGCTGGCTAGTCAACAAGGGGCAAGGGTCGCTTTGGTGGAGCCACCGGGAATACACATGCAACCGTTTTCTCTGGAAGCGATCGAGCCAATTAACCAAAGACCAGCTCAAGGCTCACAGCCATTACAAACATCTCCGGCCTTTACCCCGGATTTAGTTACGCTCCTAGAAAATTGCCGAAAATTTGCAGAACTCTTGCCAGAGGAATTGAGCTTGAGGGGGCTGAGTAGTTTGGGGGTAGATGTGATTGTGGGCGGGGGGAATTTCAACGACGGGAATCAAGGTCTCGACGGACGAAAAATTCCCCAAAATTTGGTTTCCGGGTAGATGAGCGACTGCTGCGATCGCACCACTATCTACTGGCTCCAGAGTTAGTCCCGGTGTTGCCAGAAATTCCCGGACTACAAACTGTAAATTATCTGACCTTGACAGATTTAAGCTCAGCAAATCTGGGTCAGGATTCTTCAGCAGGTTCTCAGCAATTCCGGCAGCAATTGACGGCTCAATCTTGGCTGGTGATGGGTAATCCTTACCAAGGAGCAGAAATTAGTCAGATGTTACAGCGATCGGGTAAAACCGTCACCCTTATTAGCCCCAAGGTTCAACTCTTGCCCCAAGAGGAGCCGATCGCCAATTATCTGATCCAAGGACAGCTAGAAGCCCAAGGCATCCGGTTACTTACCGATAGTCCGGTGAAACTAATCCGGCAAATCGATGGACAACAATGGGTACAGGCAGGCGATCGAGCGATCGAAACAACCCAAATTCTTCTCTGTTCCCAGCAAACACCTAATACCCAAGGCTTGAACCTTGAGGCAGTGGGAGTCCAGACCACCAAAACAGGGACTGTAACCAATCAATATTTACAAACTACTAATCCCCACATCTACGCCTATAACCAGCCCTACACAGCCACATCCGCCCAACAGATGCAGACTGTAATTAAAAATATTCTCATTTCACCTCTATTTCCTATATCTAACCAAGTAATAAAGTTAATGTATACCCAGCCTCGACTAGCAAGGAGCGGTATGACGGAATATGAAGCCAGACAAAGGTATGGGAAACGAGTAATCACCCTCCGGGAATACGTCAAAGCCCAGCCCCTAGCGCAGATTCAAGAAGATTTGACCGGATTTTGTCAATTGGTGGTGTTGAATAATGGGGTGATTTTGGGGGCGACGATCGTGGGTTCTCAAGCAATGGAATTAATTTCTTTAGTGGCTCTTGCTATGCGATCGCATCTCCGAGTTGCCGACCTTGCCCAATTACCAGAAGTTCATGGCTCCCTCCTCCAACGCACTGCTGCCCAATGGCTCGATCGTCAGTCTAAGTTTTATCACCTCTGGCAGGAGCTTAAAAATAAATTTCGGGGAGAGGAGTCTTCCTAGTTAGTAATTTCCATAGGAATTGATTTAAGATAATTATAGTATTACTCACTCCAATTAAGAATACTAATTCCAGTCTCTTTTTACAAAAAACCAATGTTTATCGAGCTTTCTAAGAGTCAATTCATTAGCAATCACTTGCGGGTAAGAATATATATATTTTACTGAGTCTTCTGTCTCGGCGTACCATATGTATGCATAGATACTCTCAGTTGCATTGAACTCGATTACAAGAGGCTTTGAAGAAACAATTCTTATACCAAAGAAATTCGACTGCGACTCTTTATCAATATTTATATCTTCAATTTTGAGTTCACAACTTGATCTAGAACACTTTAAGTTATCTCGATATTGTCGGATATTAGTAGCAACTGTTTCATAGGTATTGCGCCTCTCCTCAAAGGATTCTAAGGTATCAAAACCCTCATTAAGATAACTGCAAGAAACAATACTCAAAAGAAGTAGAACTCCAAAATATTTATTAATAACTTTGTGCATGACTATTACTCCAACTTAGTAAATATTAGCTTAGAAAGTACAAATTCCTTCTGATCAATTTCAATTTATAATCAGTACTAATTCCAGTCTCTTCTCATATAAAACCAATGTTCATCAAGCTTCTTCACAGTTAGTTCATCACTAGCCACTTCTGGGTCAGAAAATATATATTCTACTGAATCTGCTGTCTCTGCATACCATATGTAGGTGTAGATGCTCTCAGTCACATTGAACTCGATTATAAGAGGCTTTGAAGAAACAATTCTTATACCAGAGAAATTCGACTGCAACTTTTTATCGATATTTATATCTTCAATTTCGAGTTCACAACTTAATCTAGAACACTTTAAATTATCTCGATATTGTCGAATATTAGTAACAACTGTTTCATAGGCATTGCGCCTCTCCTTAAAGGAGTCTAGAGTATGTAACCTATCATTAAAATAATCGCAAGAAACAATACTCAAAAGAAGTAAAACTCCAAAATATTTAATGACATTGTGCATAACTATTACTCCAATTTAATAACTCTAACTTAATAAATAGGAGCTTAAATAGCACAGATGCCTTCAATAGCATCTAACTTCAGATCAGAATTCGGAGCATACTTTCGGCGCCTTCTAATTATCCCAATGATAAATTCTCTGGTTTCTTTGCTATCAATAAATCCATCACCATACTTGTCATAGAGACGCTCAGATCCCAATACAATTGAGCCTGAGTCGTCATCATTATCCAGCCCTGCAATGTCTCCCTGCTTTACTTTTTCGTAAATTTCTTGAAGCTTTTGCCGAAGCTCTGGATCATTGGCTATTTCTACTACAGTTTCCAACGCTCTGTTGAAGTCACGAGATATAA
The DNA here is from genome assembly GCA_012031635.1 of Coleofasciculaceae cyanobacterium SM2_1_6. Lineage (GTDB taxonomy): Bacteria > Cyanobacteriota > Cyanobacteriia > Cyanobacteriales > JAAUUE01 > JAAUUE01. The sequence goes on from JAAUUE010000058.1 coordinate 6,793, forward strand.
TATTTTCAACTAGTTCATCAATTCTATTTCTACCAATTTTCTTAATCAAATCATCCACAGCTTGCGCTACAGCTGCGCCATAAATTAGTTTTTTCTCACTGAAGCCTACAACTTTACCAATGTATCCATAATGCATATTAGACCAGATATCATTAAAGTATATTTTGCCCTGGGAAGCATCTAGACTATACTTTCCAAAAGCTGGGAAAATTGATGGCTTGTGATCCCATTTTCTTTCGGGACCAACAAGAATAGCCCAATATGCATAGGCGAGCCCCTTCATGAGTACTCGAAAAACTTTTGTAGGGACGGATAAAGACCGAATATTGTCCAGCCAAGTTCCAGTATAATCCCCTTTCCCAAACCGATTTAGAGTTTTTAGAGCTTCAGCCTCTAAAGAATTTCTATTAGATTCCATTTCCGTGGAAATATAAAAAATTGCATCAAAAATATCGGCAGTTAAATACCAATGACAGTTGAAGGAAAAAGTTGCTGTCCTCACACCCCAAGGTCCATCATCATCCGTAGCCTTGTGAACGATCGGCTCGATCGCCTCATCCTTTGGTAAGGCAATGGCTTTCACTTCAAACGTCTGTTCAAATGCTACAGGACCGTAAGGCTTAACAGGATCTTCTTCCTCCACAGTGGCTGCAATTGTATAGACGTAGGTTTGACCCGCAATGAAGCCTACGATCGGTTTCTGGTAAAGACATTTTTGTTTTGTTGTTTCTGTTCCTTTGATTGCACTTTCAGGTACAACTTTCAGGATCAATTTCACATCAGGACCAATGTATCCCTGCATTTCTGTAGTAATCCAACGGATAGTTAAGATTGGATTATTTTTTGTGACTGGATTAGATAAAGCCATGGTTTTCTCTAAGTTATTCTCTTCGTAATGAAATATTGCTCTAATTATTTTTAGACGGAAAATTTCTGTCTAATGCCAACATAGGACTAAGAAGATAGAGCATATAACCTAAGTTTAAGTTTTAGGCTAATTAGTCTATGCAAGATAGATTATATTGTACAGGAAAGGACTATTTACTGTTCACTGTTCACTGTTAAGTAGCCTTGGCATAGAAAGTCTTGATCGTTTGTATAGCCTTCCCCTTGGGAAATCGCTTCCATTGTTACTCTTTCTAGAATTAGAGCTTCGGTCATGAAATTTAAGCCCAGATCACCCACCGGGGCATAACCTTTTCCGCCGATGATTTTGGGAGCAATAAACGCCCAGACCTTTTGAATCATCCCCTGGGCGATCGCCTGCGCCCCCAGATTGCCCCCACATTCCCACAACACCGAGGAACAACCCCGTTCGTAGAGATTAGCCATGACTCCACGGGGGGTTAAATTTTCTAAGTCAATAATTTCTACTCCTTGGGCGAGGAGGCTCGATCGCAACTGGGGATTAGTTTCCGGGGCGGTGAAGATAAGGGTTTTAGCAATAGTTTGATCCCACAAAGGAGTCACAGCAGGGAAATCTAGGCTCCGGCTCATAACTACTCGGAGGGGATTATGATCAGCGACTCCGTGGGTAGTTAGATGGGGATGATCACGGCGCAGGGTATTTCCCCCGATAATCACCGCATCACAGGCAGCCCGGAGATGATGCACCCGTTGCCTAGCCGCTGCCCCTGTCACCCAGCTACTATGCCCCGTACTCGTGGCGATCTTCCCATCTAGGGTCATGGCATATTTGAAAATTCCCCAAGGTAACTGATGACGGACTCGATGACAAAAGGCTTCATTTAATTCCTGACAAGCAGTTTCCGCAATCCCCACTACTACTTCTATCCCGGCTTGACGGAGGCGATCGATCCCCCCGCCCTGCACCCGAGGATCCGGATCCACCATCCCCACCACAACTTTTTTTACCCCTGCCCGGATCAAAGCCTCAGTACAAGGAGGAGTTCTGCCATAATGATTGCAAGGCTCCAGATTTACATACACCGTTGCGCCTGCTGCCTTGGCTCCTGCTTCCCGGAGGGCAAAAACTTCCGCATGGGGTTGTCCTGCTCCCGGATGGAAACCTGAGCCGATAATCTGCCCATTTTTCACCACTACCGCCCCTACCAAGGGATTTGGACTAGTTTTTCCTAAGGCTTTTTTCGCTAAATCTAAGCAACGGTGCATCAGGGATTCATCATCAAGATTGATCATTAAATTTTTAACAATAATTTTTCAATAAAAATTTTCAATAACTTTGGTACAAAACTCAGGGGGTTCTGAACGCTAGAATAGATGAGTTATTAATTTTCTCCTCACCTTGGAACTCTCTAATCTCTGGCTCTATCTTACACCACCCCTTGCAGGGACAATTATTGGCTACTTCACCAACGATCTAGCCATTAAAATGCTGTTTCGTCCCTACAAACCAATTTACTTGGGTAAGTATAAACTTCCTTTTACCCCCGGACTGATCCCCGGCAGTCAAGAACGTTTAGCTTTGCGGATTTCTGACACCATTATGGGTGCTTTGCTCACCCCCAGCGAACTTGAAGGAATTGCCCGGAGACTGTTGCAGACCGATCGAGTCCAGGCAGCGATCCTGTGGCTACTCCAGTCGGCGCTCAACCAAGTGAAGATTGATAAAGAACAAAAAACAGCCAAGATTTTAGGGGGAATTCTCCGGGATTTGGTGGGGGAGTCCCTGCCGAGATTGCTGAAGGTGTTGGCTCGGCGGGAAGATTTTCTGGAAGCACAGGTAAATCAAATATTTGATCAGGTGCTGCTGGAACTCAGCCTCAACCCAGAGCAGGCGGGTAAACTTTCTGAATGGTTGTTGCAGGTGGTGTTTCCCCCGGAGGTACTGCGACAGGCGGTGATTGAGTTTTTGACCGATCGCAATATTCAAATCATTGATGAAGTATTTCGAGAGAAATCTAGCGGCACCTATTGGGTAGTGGCAAATCTGTTTGGTTTGCGAAATTCTTTAATGCGCCTCCGGACTTATTGCCTTGATGAACGGGAGGCGAGCAATGCCAAGATTTTGGAGTTAATTACGATCCTGAAGATTGGCGATCGCTTGCAAGAATGGCTGCAAACTCTATCTTTGCAAAATCTGCCCATGTCCACGGTGCGTCAACTCCGTAAAACTACTCGAGAGGCGATTCGCAATTATCTCCAAGAAAAAGGCACAGATCTGCTCCAAGGCTTGAGCCAATCTATTAACTGGGATAGCTTGGCAAGTTTGATCTTAAATCGCCTGCAAACTTCGGAAACCGTCATCACTTCTTTGGGAGTAGTTAGTCAAGAGTTGGCTTTAGTTTTAGAGCGATATCTAGAACAGGATTTAGAAAAAATTGTGGCTAAAGCAATTCCGATTTTGTCCATTGATCAGGTAATTATTGATCGAGTCAAAGCTACTTCCCCAGCAGATTTAGAAAGTAACATTCAAGCAATCGTCAAGAGTGAACTGCAAGCGATCGTCAATCTCGGCGGCATTCTCGGCTTAGTAGTGGGCTTAATTCAAACTGGATTATTACTGCTCCAAGGTATTTGATGAAACAGGTAATATAAAAATCTTAAAATTGGCGGCGAGAAAAATGATGGTAGCGATCGCGAGCAGCAATAATGTGTAAATTATGCCGTATAAGCCATCGGTAAAAATATTCCCCACACTAGGCAGAATGCCATACACGGCGGTATTTTTGATGTCTAGTCTGGATAGATCAGGGAGAATTACGTAGAGGGCTTGGGCGATCGATTCGAGCTGCGGATTCTGAGAAAGTTTCCCCACCTCCACCAAATCACGAGTGTAATTTCCCGTTAAATAAATCCCCACACTCAATAAAATTCCCAACAAGGGACTGGTGAAAACGCCAAATAAAATTGCTACCGCCACAATTAGGCTAACCTGAAAAAACAAATAAACTACTGCTAATAAAATATTTCCTAAAGGATAACTAATATTATAAAAACTCAATAAAATTAAGTAAATAATAGTCATAGATGCTATTAATACTGCCATTACTGCCGACAAGCCTAAATGTTTGCCAAGGATGAATTCCCAACGACTAATAGGCTTAGGGATGAGGACAAGAATAGTTTTCTTTTCGATTTCCTTACTTACTAAATTTGTGCCGACAAAAATTGCGACTAGCACCCCAATGATATTGATAGTCGCCAATCCGAAATCAACACTGATTTTCGCTTCTTGAGCCGCCGCTAGATCCGGCAATAGCCGGAGGGCAACCACCATGACTAGGGCAAAGAAACCAATGACATAGAGAATCCGATCGCGGATGACCTCCCGGAACACATTGAGGGTGACAGCCCAAATTCTCCTGAGACTCATGAATTTCTCCTTACTTCTTCAATTGATCGACATTCTATTTTACTAGGAGAAGTCCCTTCAGGAACTCCTGAGTTAGGGGAATTGTTAATAAAAGGCTCTCCCAAGGGTCTTACAAGCAGTTCTGTAGATGGTTCGCTAGATGGCTCGATCGCTCTCTGAATCTCGCAATTACTCACAAAACTAATCTTTCCTACCCCAGCCCTGGGTCCCTGCCACTCAGCAATCAAGGCTAACAGATAGCCATTATTCTCTGGGATGGCACTAGTCGTAAACTCCCATAGATTATTCTCTTTAGTATTAGAGTTTATAATAGATGAATTATCGGAGTTTGCAGGCAAAAATTCCTGCCAAATTTCGCCTATCCATTGCTTTCGATTAGTAGGCTCTAATAATGACTCAACTGTTTGCCAAGATTGATTATTGAATCTTTCTTTAATCACCGTAGTGACAAACTCTAAGGCTACTTCCCCTCTAGATTTAGGTGCTGGCAAAAATGGTAATTTATTCACGAAGACACTATTTCCAAAATCTTCTCTCACCAAGACTGGATAGCCTTCAATTATGTCATTTACTACTATAAAAAACTGCATCCAACAACTAATTAGTAAATGGACTGCCCACTGAGTAATGATTTTCTGACGTATGGCAACACTGGGTAGTTGAAACTGCAACTTGGAATTTGTAAATTCATTAATTGTTGTGATTAAGATTACGATTAAGGGCAAAGTTACCCATAGCTCTGGTTGAAACAAATCTTCTAAAATATAGCCAAAGATAAACACACAAATGAGAACTGCTATAATCCAGAAGTTGAGCAGAAAAGAACCAATTCTTATGGGTTTTTCATTTAGTGCCCAAGCAGTTCCCAACAAGAAAAACATCCAGCCACAGGCGATAATGGCTCTGTTGGTAAATCCTGTAGTTAATATTCCTAGGGCTAAGGAATAAATACTCAAAAGAATTAAGGTTTGGTAGGAAAATACGATCGGTGGCTTGAGAGATTTTTCTAACCACTTCCAAAAACCTAGAAGTTGCTTCCTGAAAAAGTCGTTGATTGTTTGCATATTTGGCTTTGACTTAGAAGAATTGGAGAAATCGGAGAAAGATGAGAATGCCAATACTAATATTAGTTAATAGTGTGGATAAGAAAATTGTAAATAACTCTCCAGTGAAAGTAAAAATTGGTCTATATTCTGTATTTTTGCTGGCAATACTGGGGATGCCCGGCGAAAAATTTTGGAGTAGAGATTGTAATATTCGCATAACCGTAAACTTTATAGCTATAGTACCTACACTTATGATCATAAATAAGCCAAATAAGTTCATGTTTAATCTGTCAGGTTCTTGATTGAAAGGGCGACTGAAGAAAAGGAGATTAATTAAATTTAGCTCTGTTGGTTGGGAAATTAATGGTCTGATTAGAAAAAAAAGAATCCACCAAATCACAATATTAAATAAATTTAAAGTTCTTGCATACTCGATCGATATCTTTCTGCCGACTCGTAGTTGTTGATAAAACAAGAATGTATCCCAAGCCATGGCAATGATTAAATACAAAGACTGCCAAATAATTACTGGTAAAATTATCAAGTAAAACATGGAATTTCTTTCTGCTTTGGTAGTTATTTCTGCTTGAAATTTTTGGCAAACTCTTGATGCTTAATCTCTGATTTTACCTGTAAACTGTTATGTTAATCCTAAGTAGGTTTAGAAATCATTTAGAATCGTTATATAGCAGTCCTAAGGGGAGCATCTCAAAGGGGAGCATCTCAAAGTTGCAAAAGTAGAGTAAGCAAGTCAGAATAAGAATGTCGAATTACCTAAAGCCATGTCACCAGAAGATCAACAAGCCTTAGCCGCTCATAGTCGTGAAATTGCCAAAATATTGCACCGCAATGCCCCGAAGAACGAAATTAAAACCTTTGAAGGGATAGAGAAAACCATTAGAGGGCAATTACTGGAATATGTGAATCCAGAAATAGCCGTTTTTTTGTCGAAACAGAAACCGGAGTCAGCAAGGGCAGACAACGAAAAATAATTAGTTCCTTGGGAATCCTACCGTTAAAAACAGCACAACTGGCAAAATTAGGCACAGAAAAATACCAAAGATTGAGTCCGTTAATGACAAAACACTGCTTAAGACTAAGTGCAAACGAGTCTTATCAAGGAGCAGAAGAAGAACTAGAAGCCTTGCTTGGAATCAAAATCAGCCATAGTACCTGTCAAAGAATAGTGCAACGTACCGCCTATGAGCAACCGACCGCAAAACAGAAAGTGACTCAAATCATTGTAGATGGTGGGAATGTGCGAGTTAGGACACCGAAAAAAGGAGAAGGGAGCACATGGTTAGGGTACAAAAGTGCAGTGGTGGAGGGAATGTATTATGGAGCAGCCTTTCAAGATAATGGAGAACTGACAGATTGGCTAGAAAAATAACTTCGGATAGTGGTTGTGTAGATAATAAGTTTTCTGGCAGAGGTTCTAGCATTAATAAAATCGCATCTTTGAGATTAGCGATCGCTTCCTCTCGACTATCACCCCAAGAAGACACAAAATTTAACTCTGGGCAAGTTGCCGAGGAAGACTGTGTTTCCTCATCCCATTCTAAAATAGCTCGAATTATCATAATCCTTTTCTCAAAATCAGCACAATGTGAGTATGACAAAAACTCAGAAACTATAGCAACCCCTGCTCAACAAATAGTTATTCCCCATGATCAAGCTAGTTATCAAAAACTGGTCGTATGGCTCGTTGGCATAGTCTTTCCTTTGGAGAATCAACTCCTCAAGAATCGTAAATTTACCAAGATTAAGAATAATGATAACGAGCTTGGAGAAAATAAACTCTATTTCCCATGACCTGATAAACTAACCGATGCTCTAAATCGATCCGCCTCGACCAAGTATCCGCCGCAATATACTTTAGGGGTTCCGGCTTCCCCAAGCCCGTAAAAGGTGAACCATCCAGCACATCCGCTATCAAATCTAATATCTTTTCGCCCTTCTTCGGATCATGGCGATACCACCATGCCAAATCTGCCTTGAAATCTGGACTAAATAAGGGAACATATCCAGAATTAGGATGACCCGGCGATCGCTCAACCTTCTTTTCCTAGGACTCAATCCCTAACTCCCTAGTTAACTCAGTCAAGGTTTGAGGTGCCTCGGTTGTAGTTTCTGCCCACTCCAAAGCTCCAAATAAACGGCGGGCATTTTCTGCGATCGCAATAGATAAACACACTCCAATAAGCTAGAAAGCTCATCTTCAGCAATCAACGCCACATGCTTCTGGTTCCGCCGCTTAATCACCATAATTTGGCGATCATCACACACCTGATCTAAAATACTCGCCAAATTCATTCTTGCCTGAGAGTAAGTCGTTTCCTTGTTCAACATGATCAGCTTCTCAAAAATGTACAGCTATATTGTACAATAACTTTACCTAAAGTCTAAGATTAGCCTCTGTGAAAACCGATAGCATTTTTTACCGCATTTTCCAATCCTATCCCGCCAGCTTCTTTGACCTCCTCAACCTCCCCAGCATCACCGCCGAGAATTATGAGTTCACCTCGATCGAAGTTAAACAATTAGCTTTTCGCTTAGATGGATTATTCCTGCCCAGGAGTACAAACCAACCCTTCTATCTGCTGGAAGTCCAGATGCAACCTGATGAAGAGTTATATCACCGGATTTTTGCCGAATTATTTCTCTACATCCGCCAATACCGCCCCCTGCAGCCTTGGCGAATAGTGGTAGTCTACCCCAACAGGAGTGTCGATCGTCCAGAATTAGTTCAATTTCCCGAACTGCTTACCTCTGGGCGAGTACAAAGATTTTACTTAGATGAAATAGAATCAAATAACTTAAGTTTAGGCATCCTAAAACTAATTGTTGAACCAGAAGAGCAAGCTGTAGAAATAGCCAAAGGTTTATTAGCTCAGGTAGAACAAGAGACAGAGATTAATCTTCAGAGTGCTTTTTTCGAGTTGATCGAAACTATAATTGTTTACAAGTTTCCACAAAAAACAAGGGAGGAAATTGCCACTATGTTAGGACTAGGAGATTTAACTCAAACTAAATTTTATCAAGAAGCCTTTAGCGAAGGTCGTCAGGAAGGTCGTCAGGAAGGTCGTCAGGAAGGAGAGTTTCAGGCAAAATTGGTAACTATTAAGCGCTTGTCAAAACTAAACTTATCAGTGGAACTAATTGCCGAAGGAGTAGAGATGTCGGTAGCTGAAGTCCAAGAGGTGATTTCCTCAGAGGAAGGCTGCACCAGCGATCGAGCCAGTAGTCCCGCTCCAGAAATTTAACCCCCAAAATCAGGATAGCCTGACAACTCAAGCAAATTTAATATTGCTCCCAATTTTCATAAATAGAAACTATCTAAACTATATCTGGCATCAAAAGTTACTAAAAAACCCGCCTCTTGACGGGGAGCCTGAAAAGAAATTTTTGAGCGAGTATAGCTGTCCTAGATAACTTTACCCACTTCTGGCGGATGAAATCATCTCTAGCAAATGATTTAGGAGTAAAGATTTAGGGCTATTTAGAACAATGCTAGGTAAGCCCGGACAGCAGTGGTAGCCGCAGGAGTTAATCCAGCGATCGGCGCACCAGAGCCAAGAAAGTTGCTCACTAGGGGAGCCGCAGTTTTCCAAGCAGCTCTATTGGCAGCAGAGGTACCCGCCGACCAATTGGTGACACTAGCAGTGGTTAGACCACCTCTATAAAACTCGCTGACTAGGCGCTGAGAGATTCTGCCCAGATTCGGAGTCCCGGCTATTACTCTTGCTGCCCAACGATCAAGGAATAAACTGGTAATAACACCACCAGTGATAGACTCCATACCTGCTTCATCAAGGTCAGTAAACAGAGTATGGGATTGAAGATTCGTTGTCATAAATTCTCCTACACGGATTTTGAGTTTGATTGCTGAGTTGATTTGACTATTGCTGAGTTGAGTGATTTTGATGGGAATTTCAACCTTTGTCTGGAAGTTAACATAGGTTTCTTCGATCGACTTTAGGAACCCTGTACGATTATAACCGTAGTCTGAACTATAGCTCTAGTCTAAAAAAAAATTTTAGCTATTGAGAAGATGTTTTAGAGATAGGGAATTGATATCCTATGATTAGAGGTAAATCCAAGGCTTACTGGAACCAAAGTTATAAATGTAAATTTACACATCTTGGCTTATAAAAAAACTAAGATGCCTCAAAAATTTTGCTTAAATTTTGCTTAAATTTTGCTTAAATTTTGCTTTTACCTAACTTATTCTTTAATTAATTTTCTTAGGAAGTGATTTTTATGAATTCTGCGATTATTTCCTCTAAATCCCTTGGGGAACTTCGATCGACTCTGCCAATTATTAGTGGTTGGGAAGCGGAAATTAGCTCGATCGTGCAGCAAAATGATCCAGTATTTCTGCCGACCACTAACCTCCGCCTCGACCAGATCACCTCTGGTTTTGCCTGCGCTCTCCATATGCACCAGCCCACCATTCCTGCCGGAGCCAACGGAGAATTAATTAACCATCTCCAGTATATGTTTGAACACCAAGGGGAAGGCGACAACCACAATGCCGGAGTTTTTGCTTGGTGCTATGCCCGCATGGGGGAATTTATCCCCGACTTAGTTGCCCAAGGCGATAACCCCCGGATCATGCTGGATTATTCTGGCAATCTGCTCTGGGGTTTGGTGCAAATGGGACGGGAAGATATTCTTGATAAGCTCAAAAATATTACCTGCAATCCCCAATACCAGCCCTACGTGGAATGGCTAGGAACCATGTGGAGTCATGCCGTTGTCCCTTCCACCCCGATTCCCGATATCAAGTTGCAAATCCGGGCTTGGCAGCATCACTTTGCCTCGATCTTTGGGGTGGAAGCACTGAAGCGAGTCAAGGGTTTCTCGCCCCCAGAAATGCACCTGCCCAACCATCCCGATACTTTGTACGAATACATCAAGGCTCTGAAGGAATGCGGCTACCGATGGTTGATGGTGCAGGAACACAGCGTAGAACGTCCTGATGGTTCTAGTTTGCATCAGGATGATAAATACATTCCCAATCGCTTAGTGGCTCGGAACTCCCATGGGGAAACTATTAGTATTACAGCTTTGATTAAAACCCAAGGCTCGGATACAAAATTAGTTGCCCAGATGCAGCCCTACCATGAAGCCAAGGGGCGGGGACGGCAGCAGGTGGGGGGTGTATTGATTCCTTCTTTGGTGACGCAGATTGCTGATGGAGAAAATGGCGGGGTGATGATGAATGAATTTCCGCGGGGGTTTCAGCCCTGTGGCAGGAGTTGCGGGAGCATGGGCGGAGTGTGGCAGGG
>JAAUUE010000448.1 GCA_012031635.1 Coleofasciculaceae cyanobacterium SM2_1_6
GCTGCGCTTCCCAAACTGCTGCCAGCCACTAAAACCAGCCAATGGGAAGCCAGTACTGGGGGTCATACCAATCTACAGGGCGGATCACCAGCAACACGGCATAGCCTGTGGTGGTTAGAGTCGTTGTTGCTAGGATGACACCTGTCAACGGTAACCACGATCGCTGCTTTTGGGGAACGCGGTTTGTGAGCACGATGGCGCTGACAGAGATGAGGCCAGCTAGAGCAAGGCCAGTGGCCAGCGGGGTCCGCAAGGCAAAGACGATCGCCAGCAGATAGCTAAAGACAATAATTTGAGCAATGGTGCGGCTGGTAGTAGAGAGCACCAACCAGACCAAGCCAGTTTGTTGCCATAAGGCTACCCCTGCGGCGGCGATCAGCAGGCCCAGCGCAATTCCGAGATCGGGAAGATCGATCGCCTCTGCCATTTCCCTCAAGGCTGGAATATTTGCCCCGCTCAGAGTCCCGTCTCGATGAATATCGGTGTAGATGATCCCGGCGGCTCCGAGGTTTGCCATAGTTTGCCCTAGGGTTGTAGCGACAACTTCCGAAGTCTCTAGCCAGCCATCGGTGGCAACTTTACCATTGCGGGCATCAATCCCCACTAGGATCTGTCCGGGAAATTCTCCACACAACTGCCCCACCAATTCCGGCTGTTTGACTGCGGCAGTTCCTAGAATCACCTGCGTGACCCCCAGCCCCAGAACTTGAGTGACACTGCGCCAATCCCGTAAGCCCCCGCCTACCTGAATGGGAATCTTGACTCGATCGCCGATCGCCGCAATTATCTTGCCATTTACTACCCTGCCCTGTTTGGCTCCATCCAAATCTACGAGGTGTAATCTAGTGGCTCCCTGGTCTGCCCACTGTTGCGCTACCGCCACGGGATCGTCATTAAACACCTCTGAAATGGCGTAATCTCCTTGGTAAAGCCGGACACACTTGCCATCTAAGATATCGATCGCAGGAATTACCATCATCGTTAGTACCAAACCTCCTGAAGTTAAAAGTTAAAAGTTAAAAGCCCAAGGAGGGTGGGCAAGCCCTCCCCTGATACCCACCCATGGCAGATAAACCTGATTTTGCCTAAGCCTGATTAAAGATCAAAAAATAGAATCATCCTAGGATTACACAAAAACACCACCAGATTATTAGCTCCCTTGACCCCGCTCCCAGAAAAACAGGGTAAATTCCTCCATCACTCCATCTCTAGCCTTGAACCCGTCTTACTCCTAAAAATTTCAGTTAATTCCCCAAAGATTGATATATATTAGAGAGTAGCTACGTTTGTAAAGTATTCATAGCTTATTTACAGGCTATTCAGATATTATTCACAGGCTATTCATGCAGCTTAGAGCCGGAAATTTGCTGTTGAAAGATTCTACAAAATAAATTCTACAAAACAAATCAAGAAGGGTCGGTTTTAATCGATCGTGGATTTGTTATCATGCACTAATCATGCGCTAATTAAGGCTAGATCAGGGAAAATTAAGGAGGTCATGTAGTGGACGAGAATCAAAGATGCCTAAAAGCCTTAACCGAGGCGATTGAGCAGTTGGGGGGGAACATTGACCATGCTCAGTTGGAAAGCACCGCAGAATTGATTATCCAAGCAATGACTGGTACTTGGCGGAATTTTCATACTCCAGAACATATTTTTGAAGTCGGCAGTGGCGGGGATGCGATCGAAGTCCTCTCGGCTCTTTTCCATGACATGGTGTATGTCCAAGTAGACCAAGCCTCCAGCCTGAATATAAGTAGCTATCTCACCCCCTTTGTCCGGGAAGTCAAAACTGGGGAACTAGTGATCCGCTCGGCGAAAGATATTACCCCCGATCGAATGTTTGAGATTGTTATCAGAATTTTTGGAATGCAAAAAGGACAGGTGTTATCCCCCTTTGCTGGACAAAATGAATTTCTGAGCGGGATCATTGCCGCCAAATGCCTGACCCCATTCTTAAAAGAAAGCATAATCGCCGAAATTATTGCCTGTATTGAAGCCACTATCCCCTTCCGTCCGCCCTCCGCAGATAGTGGAGAAACCTGTAGTGAAGGTCTCTACAAACGCCTAGAAGTTGCCAATACAGAGTTCGGGTTTGACTGGTCTCCAGACTATATGGTTGAGATTGTCAGACGGGCTGTACGCCTATCTAATCGAGATGTAGAAAACTTTGCGGCTCCCCATTCAGCAGATTTCCTAGACAATACTTGGAATCTATTGCCAGAAACCAACCACGAGTTATCCAATGGCAGTTCCTACTCCGTAGTTGGCTATCGTCGCTCCCTGCAAAAAATGGAAGGCTTTATGAATTTCCTTAAGCCCGAAGTTGTCTTTCATCATTTCCAAGGGGAACCAGACGCAGCCACCTACGAGCAGCTAGTAATCAATACCCGCAAAAATCTGGAAGTATCCAAACTCTACCTCGGCAGTAAACTGTTCACGATCGCTCTCCTCGAAGCCCTTTCCTACCGTTTGGGCAAAACCATCCCTGTATCTACCATGATGGGAGAACACCCCTCTTCTGGGATGAAGGTCGCTGCCCTCGCCGATTTCCTGCCAGACATTCCCCTCAGCAAAAAGCTAGAAACTCCCATGGAGGTAGAGGTATTTGAAATCCTCAACAAGGGACGGAATAAGGAATCTCGCTACGATATCAAAAATTCGCCCCTAGCAACTTTAATTGTCAAATATCTAGGCTTTAGCGGTACCATGGAATCCCTGAAGCAGGCCAAGGAATTTTTTAACGGGAATCTAACTCCTGAAGAGTTTCTCCAAAAGTGTGATGCTGGGGTTGTCAATATTATCACTGATGCCCTATTGCAGCTTTTTGAAAGCCGGAAAACCGCTCTCCGGGGACTGGGAACAGTGAATAGTAAACAGTTAGTCAGTTAACAGTTAACAGTTATCAGTTATCAGTTACTTGCACTGAGCGGAGCCGGAGTGTCAGTAAACAGTTATCAGTTATCAGTGAACAGTTATCAGTTAAGAGATTTACAGTTATCAGTTACTTGC
>JAAUUE010000059.1 GCA_012031635.1 Coleofasciculaceae cyanobacterium SM2_1_6
CGCAGAGATTGCTGGGAGAAGTGGCATTAAATTAATAAATAAATCTCTTTTTGAATAGTAACATTCTTTTAGGATGGTGCGGCTTTTATATATTTTGGATAGTCGCAAGGAGCTTGTCTAGTTTGGCTGGTTTTGTCAGAAAGTCTGTTGCCCCCACCATCTTGGCTCGGACTCGATCGACCAGCCCATCATTTCCCGTCAAAATCACCACTGGTGTGTCATGAAACAAAGAGATTCTGCGGATTTGCGCACAAATTTCATAACCATTGGCAACGGGCATAATTAGATCCAAAAAAATCAAATCTGGTTTGACTTCCAAGAGAGTTGCCAACGCCATCACCGAATCCTGTAAACCAATAAATCGATAGCCTGCTTGGGTCAGATTGTATTCCATCTCTTCACAAATTTGCTTACTATCATCCACACAAACGATCAAAGGAGCAGGAGCCTTGTTGCTAGTTGTTTTCGAGGCTATTTTTTGTGTCTCTGGGGAGAAGCGATTCTCTGGAGTTGTTCGAGGTTCTGAGTTTTGACGACTTTCTGGCAAGGCAACCACATCTGACACCGAAATTAAATCAATCATGCCCCGACGCAGGTAGGGAAATAGCACCTTGACTAACTTCATCAGGTCGAGTTTCATCACCAAAGCCACATCCCGTAAGCTCCGTTGTCCATCAATAACTCGTTGCAAATTTTGATAAACGGGGAGAGGAATTAGCTGTTTCAACTCCTCTGGATTTTTAATTACAGGCGCAAGGTCTGGAAATACACCGCCAATTCCTGCTTCTTGCCAACCCTTCCACATTTCCCGTGCTTGATTGACGCTTAGTTCTGGTGAAACGATCGTATGGGGGGGGAGAACCTGTTGCAGGGAAGGACGAATCCCCAAATCCCAACGAATGGCAAAAATGCTTTCCTGTTGAACAGAGCGTTGGTACAGATCAAACAAAATCTCTTCAAAGAGATCCGTAATAATTAATTTGACTCGTTCTAGGGGAACTTGATTGCGCTTGACTAGAATACTTAGTACGTGATAGTCCCAGGCTTCAAATTGATCCTGTCCCCGGATAGTTGGTTGGGACTGCGGTTGAGAGCAATACTTTACCAATAAACGTTGCCAACGTCGATGGGGATGACTGCCGCCCGTTGCCCAGACCACCCGCCCCAAACCAAGATAGATGTCCCATTTCACACCTTTTGAAGTTGTAACCTCCATCCTCCCAGTAAATTTCGATTCGCTCTGGGTAATCAGTTGGAGCATTAGCCCTTCTATGTCTAAATTATCAAAGGTGACCACTATTTTTTTGCCTCCCTCATTTATTCGCAACCCTGCCTAGGAAAGCTGAAAATTGTTAGGACAACTTCCATTCCCGTATTGTTAAACAGGACTTACGCACAGACTCTAGATGTAGGGTGGGCAATACCTACCTTACCCCTACTAACAGTGGATAAAACCTTATTTTGCGTAAGTCCCATTAAAGTTAAATTTAAAGCTAAATTTATAGATTTAATATACATAGCGATCCTAAATCATTTTCTAAATTAGATTGCCTCTGGTCGGTTATTCCACCCGCCGGCGCGGGTGAAATCATTTATGACTGCTATAGATCATGCTATAGATCAAATTTGTAAAATTAGTTGTCATTACTATTTAATCCTAAAGATAAGTGTCTATCATTGAATCAGTGGCTAAATTAGCTGGTATCTATGTCTAGGATGCTCTAGGTTTGTTTTTTGCTATACTTTTTGGCTATGCACTTTTTTTGGAGATGCAGGAAGTTACCATCATAGTCAGTTAAATCTTTAGTTAAATCTTTAGTTAAATCTTTAGTTAAATTTTTAGTTAGATGCCTGTTTACCCTATTTCTAATGATATCTGACCTCTGCTCAGGAGCTTTAAGAATTAAATAAAATTCACATCATGATCTGGATACAATATCTAACTTCTTTTGTTTCTAAATACAGTAAATCAAAGCTACTAAAGCGATAATTTAAGGATTTATATTTATTAGGAGTTAGCATCAGGAAAGTAATCGATCGATTGCCTTGATTCTATTTTTTCTGCTGAATGCTCGGCGAGATTTTCGGAATGAGTGGTGGGAGGATTAGCCGCTACTCCAGCGATCGAGGGAGTTTCTTCGTGACTGTTTTCATGACTGAGGGCGGGCAAAGCATAGCTATAGACTTCTTTGTCTAGCGCCGGACTCCTAGGGGGATCGGTAGTTTCTGGTTCACTGTCAGCCAAAATATCTTGAAGGATCCCTGCTGTTAGGAAGTGGTAGGTATCTCGATCGTCCCCATAGCTGAGGAGTTGCGCCCCGTAGAGGCGGGCTTTGCCCAAGAGGTATTTGCTAGCAAGAGAGCTAGGAATTTGGGCTGCCTGAGTCAAATCTAGCACGGTAATACTACCCCGGTTGTCCTTGAGGAGGAGTTGGAAGGTAGGATCAATTCCGGCTTTTGTCTGTTGCCATTCGTACTGCTGCCAAAATCGCCAACCCACCCCCAGAAAAATTATTGCGAGGATCAATTTCCAAGTTTTGACCACAACAATAACAAATAGGGCAAAGGGAATTGCGATGATAAAAAGACTAGAGTCGTCTGCAAGTTTTCCAGAGTTTTTTGCTGCCATGGGATGTAGTTAGTGAAGATCAAGATTGCCATCATTGATAGATCATGTAGTCGATAGATCATCCAGATAGATTAAGGATTGATCCTTATGGATATCACGGATAATGATTCCTCATGATAATTGATAATATAGCAATCCTAAATCATTTGTTAGATTAGATTGTTTCTGGTAAATGACCTCACCCGCCTTCGGTGGGTGAAATCATTGAGGACTGCCATATAGTCGATCGACTAGTCGATCGACCACTAGGAAAGAAAGCTGCGGGTACTTACGGCAAAACCTGCATCCCGGAGAGCCTTGACTGCGGCTTGGCTGTTTTCTACCCAATATTCATTCGGTAATCGTACCAGTTGGCTAGAAAGGGTCGGGCTGATTTTGGCTAGGACAGGAACTTTCGCTTCACTTTTCTTGCCAGATTGTTCCTTCAAGAGGGCTTTAATGCTACTAAAGGTGGCTTCATTTAGCTGTTGGGGCTGAAATTCCAGCAGAATCATCTCTCTGGTCTGGAGGGGGGCAGCATCTTCAATGATGATCTGTTTCTGGTCTTCCTTGTCGTCTATTTTGCCCCAAATTACCAATTGGGCATCGAGGATAATCATCTCACTGAGGCGATCGTAAGCCTTGGGAAACACCACTCCTTCAATTTTAGAGCCGCCAATATCTTCCATCTGGACTACCGCCATTTTATCGCCCTTCTTGGTGACAATGTTCTTGACATCGATCAACATAACCAAGATCGTTACCGGAGCTTTCGATTTCATTTCGGCAATGTCTGCCAAGGAATTGGGAGCCAAGACTCGGTAGGCATTTTTCGCAGCTTTGAGGGGATGATCAGAAATATAGAATCCGAGGAGTTCTTTTTCGGCTTGGAGTTTGTCTTCCTTAGAAAAGTCAGCAATATTCGGAGCTTCGGGAGCAGATTCTAAGCCTTTGCTTTCTGGGGTTTCTACACTTATGAAATCAAAAATAGTGGACTGCCCTGATTCTCGGTCTTTAGCCCGGCTCTGTGACCAAGCGACAAGGAGTTTCAGGTGTTCGATCGCCTGCCGCCGATTGGGATTTAGTTTATCAAAGGCTCCCGATTTCACCAATGCTTCAAGGCTCCGGCTGTTGATGCTGCTGAGGTTGATGCGATCGCAAAAATCCGCCAAAGAAACAAAGGCTCCCCCTTCCTGTCGGGCTTCTAGAATTGATAAAATCGCTCCTTCGCCCAAGTTACGGATGGCTCCTAAACCAAACATAATTTGACTGTCCACGGGCGTAAAATCGTACTCAGAATGGTTAACATCCGGCGGCAGGACATCAATCTGTAAATTTGTACAGGTGGCAATATAGCGCTGGACTTTTTCTTGGTCTTCGCTGTTGGAACTCAACAAAGCCGACATATATTCTGTCGGATAGTTTGCCTTCAGATAAGCAGTCTGATAAGTTACGTAGGCATAGGCGGTGGAGTGAGATTTATTAAAGCAATACTCCGCAAAGATCACCATCTGGTCAAACAAATGCTCAGCAATGTGCTGCTTAACACCATTTTTAGTCGCCCCATCAATAAAAGTCTCTCGCTGCTTCTGCATTTCATCAGCCTTCTTTTTGCCCATGCAGTTATGAGCAATAAAATCATTGGCAATAAAGTTGTGATGCTCTGGAATAGTTAAATCGAAAACTTTCTCTAAGCCAACATATTCTATAGAGACAATTTCATCCCAACAGACCTCAGAACTAGCAATGGCTCGTAATCTCTGATCTTGAAGAGCGATCGCAAAGTTTTCCACTCGGTGACGGGCGAGGCTACGGGTAGGAGGTTTTTGAAAATTCAAGCCTGAAGACATAGTTCCCGGACTCAAATTAACTGCTTGATCTATTTCCGCCCATGTCATGCCCTTCGACCTTTTAGACTCTGCAATTAAACCTATGATTTCTGGGGGAATAGTATGTTTAGATTGATTCTTTAGTTTATCTTTAACAACTTCATAACATTGCTGGGCTTTTTCCTGCTTATAACGACTTAAATAAGGTTTGATTATGGCATCAAATTTAAGTACATCTTCTTGTCCTGTAATTTGCGATCGATAGGATCTATGAGGCTTACCTTTATACTGAATAACTTTTGTATTAAATAAAGAAACAATTCCTAGGCGTAATAACAAGTGTTGGATTTGCCTAATCATTACCGAAGAGGTGGAAGTATAGTCTGTATGGCCAATTTTTATGTCAAAACTACCATCTGTTGACCAGAGAGTTCCTAGAAATAACTGTAGTTGCTGAGTAGACAAAGAAAAAACCCAATCAGGAATTTCCTTATGATTAGAATGGGCTCGTTTTATATGAGTATCAACCCATTTATTAAAAGAACTTAAAAGCCCAACTCTGACGTAGGCAACAGTTTTCCGTCCGGGATGTGGTTGATAATCAATGGGAGCCGCAGCACCAAATAGTTTTTCAGAACATCGATTAAAATCGGCAATTAATTCAGGGTCGCTATTACAAAAATAACTATTAGCAGCGTGTTTAGTAGAAAGATGCCCATCACCGAGGAGATAGGCTGTGAGTTTAATTTGAGCATCTGAAATAGCCGATGAATTAGTAATTGGTAGAGATTTTGCTAAGCCAAGGCGATCGCCAATCTTAAAATTGTCTAATGGTTGCCAACCTAACAAAGTATAAAATAAGTGATCTGTGGTGGCTTTAATCTTACGATTCGTTTTAGTTGTGATTTCCCAAACTTCTCTAACTCCGTTATCATGAATTTCGATAATTGGCTGTTGAACTATTTTCTGAGTTTCTAAATTTAGACAAAAACCTTTCTTCCTAACCAGTAATTAGGCTTTTCAGCTATTTCTTGTAAGGAAACTAAATTACCTGTGCCTGCATCCACAATTTGAGTACTTCCACTCAAGCAACGCCTTAATAAATCTGCTTGCCCTAAGGTATAGCCCGCAAGATCCTGAGCCATTTTCATGATCTGCTCTTGATACACCAGAACAGCATAGGTTTCATTGAGAATAGGTTCGAGGAGGTGATGTTCGTATTGAATTTTTTCTCTGCCGTGTTTGCGATCGATAAACTTGGGAATTAGCCCCGCATCCAAGGGACCAGGACGGTACAGCGCCAAAATTGAAGAAATATCCTCAATACAAGAAGGTTTCAAATCCCGGACAATCTGCCGCATCCCCGAAGATTCCAACTGAAATATGCCCTCTAGATCGCCTTTTTCGAGGATTTGATAGGTTTTTTTAATATCATCAGGCATCTTTTTAATTGTGCCTCTAGCAAGAATTGCTTGAGTCTTGCGTTCATCTTTAGGGAACTGATCTGGATCCAAATCTAAGGATTTATTATTATGAATTAACTCAATAGTTTTCTGGATAATTGTTAAATTTTTCAACCCCAGAAAGTCCATTTTTAATAAGCCTAAAGATTCCAAATCCTCCATGAAATACTGAGTAATTACCGTGCCATCATTGTTTCTCTGGAGAGGGACAATTTCATCTAAAGATTCCGAAGAAATCACGACTCCTGCCGCATGAACCCCGTAGGTCTTGTTAGTTCCCTCAATCCGCATCGCCATATCTAGCCAGTGATGTACCCGTTCATCTTGGAGATAGCGTTCCCGAAATTCTGGAGCCGGAGTTTCTGGAGAAATCATCACCTTTAACTTAGTAGGCTTGCCCCGGACTACCGGGATCATTTTTGCCATTTCATCGGATTCTTTGTAGGGAATATCTAACACCCTCGCCACATCTTTTAATACCGATTTAGAAGTTAAACGGTTAAAAGTAATAATTTGGGCAACCTTATCTTCTCCATACTTTTCTGATACATATTTAATCATGTCATCCCGGCGATCGATACAAAAATCCGTATCAATATCCGGCATCGATTTTCGTTCTGGATTGAGAAATCTCTCAAACAATAAACCATGATGTACCGGATCAATATTGGTAATTCCCAAAGCATAGGCAACCAAGGAACCCGCCGCCGACCCCCGCCCAGGTCCCACAGGAATCCCCTGTTCTCTAGCATATTTAATGTAATCCCACACTACTAAAAAATAACTAGAAAAACCCGCCTGTTGCATCACATTTAATTCAAACTCTACCCGTTCTTTATAGACAGGTTCTAGTTCCGATCGAGAGCGATAGCCAAATCTTTCTAACAATCCTTCCCAAGTTTTCTCCTCTAGCCAAGTATCCATAGTGTGTCCCGAAGGCACAGGATATTTAGGAATCCGGGGCTGACCCATGATATCGTAGGGTTGAATTTTATCAGCAATTTCTAGGGTATTTTCAATGGCTTGGGTAATAATTTCTGCTGGCAGGTGATCTCGAAATAATAATGCCATTTCTGCGGCAGATTTTAGGTATTCTGTACCGCTATAGCGCATTCTTTTATCTTCAGTAATTAACTTCCCAGTTTGAATACACAGCAGGGCATCGTGGGCTTCCACATCATTACAGGAAGTAAAATGAGAATCATTAGTAGCAATAATTTTAATTCCCAATTCTTGGGCAATTTTCACAATTTCTACATTCACGATCCGGTCTTCTTGACTGCCGTGATCCTGAATCTCTAAGTAATAATCATCCCCAAATACCTCCTGATACCATTTAGCAGTTTCCCTAGCTAGATCAGGCTTATTTTGTAAAATTGCTTGGGGAATTTCTCCGCCTAAACAGGCACTGGTGACAATTAATCCTTCATGATACTGTTTCAGAACTTCTTTATTAATACAAGGACGGGCAAAAATCCCTTTGCCTTGGAAGCCTTGGAGATGGGAGATAGTTGTGAGCTTAACTAAGTTTTTATAGCCTTGGGTATTTTTGGCAAGAACGACTTGATGGTATTTTTTACCCTTGTAAGGCTTTCCTAATTCCAAAGTGGGTATGACATACATTTCATTGCCGATAATAGGCTTCACATTCCTAGCTCGACACACCTTGATAAGCTCGATCGCTCCATACATCACCCCGTGATCCGTCAAGGCAATGGCAGGCATCCCCAACTCCACCACTCGATCGACCAACTGCGGCAACTGGGAAGCTCCATCCAGCAAACTGTAATCACTATGAATATGCAAACCCACAAATTTCGTCATAAAGCCCAACTCAATTATTTCCCTGATATTTTCCGCAAAATTATTGCCCAAATACTATTCTGAGATTACCCTAAAATCCCTATTAGATTTCCTCAAAATTTTTCCTGAATAGGTCTAGTTCTCCTATGATACTATGCCTCAATGTATGACAATAGCCGCAAGCGTCTCGCTGAAACCTTCCCCGCCGACTTTGCCAGTTGGCTCCTAGGAGAACCCATGCCCTTCACTGCCCTACAACCATCTGAACTCTCCAGTGAACCCATTCGGGCTGACTCTTTGATATTTTTAGAGTCTTCAGCCATCATTCTCCATTTGGAATTTCAGACCAGCCCTGACGAAAATATGCCCCTACGCATGTTGGACTATTGGGTGCGAATCCGGCGACGCTTTCCCACTAGAGAAATCCATCAAACCGTAATTTATCTTAAACCAACTAATTCAGACTTAGTTTTCCAGAATAGTTTTACATCGACAGAGACTAACCATAAATTTCAAATCATCAGAATGTGGGAGCAATTACCCCAATCTCTGCAACAGTATCAAGGATTACTGCCCTTTGTAACCCTCTGTCAAACCGATAATCCTGAAGAGCTACTCCGGCAAGTAGCCCAACAGATCGAAGGAATTGATGACAAGAAGGTACAAGCTGATTTGATCACCGCCGCCTACGTTATTTCTGGGTTAACATTGAAGGAAGAAATCGTGAAAAGAATCTTGAGGCAAGAGATTATGCAAGAGTCATCAACCTATCAAGGAATTTTGCGGGATGGCAAAGCTGCGGGTTTAGCTGAGGGTTTGGCTGAAGGTTTGGCTAGAGGCAAGGCAGAAACTGCGAGGCAAATTGCCCTGAATATGCTCCGCTCTGGTATTTCTGTAGATTTAATTAGTCAGTTTACTGGGCTTACCCTTGAGCAAATTCAGGCGTTGCAATAGCATCAGTTTGGGAGCCTGTGATTAGAAATCCATCTCCATTTAGTCGCCGGATAATAGTGACAACCCACCGTCTTTCTTTGAGAACTATAGTGCTAGACAGATTAATTAGGACAAGACCAGATACGTTGGCTGAGCGAAGCCGAACTCGTCCTAACTTTTATGGCAACGACTATAGATAAAATAACAATATCTTGGCATCACGGCTACTACAGCGAATTTCCTGAGGATTTTTGAGAGTTTGTTGTATTTCTGTCTCTAATTCTGAAATATCTGGGTGTTTCTCAACCAGTTTTTGCCAATATTCTTCTGAAGTACGAACACTAAAATTCAAAGGAGTTAGAATTTCAAATCTATGCGTTATTCTTCGCTGCCAGTGTCTTTGCCCATTCTGTACTTGATGTCGTAGTTGATGATGAAGTCTAGTTCTTCTTCGGTGAAGCCGTAGTGTTGGGCGAGGATGCGATCGATCTCATCAATAATAGGTTTAGATTTTTGAATTTTAAAAGATTGTGTTTTAGTAATTCCTGTTTGTTTTTGTTTTCTTTCCAACATTGTACTGTTGTTTTTAAGATCAGTAATATATCTTGATCCAATAAACAATAACTCTTTATCTAATAAAGCTGAATTAGGAATAGGAAAATTATAAATGTCATAGGGATTAACATCTCGACAATTAGAGGTAACTGTATACCACCACCAAAATAAATTACTACTTAAAATTGCAATAATTGGTTTAACTATTTCATTTTCTTGCACAGTAAAACAGTTTTCTCGTGTAGAATGTCCTGATTTTCCATCAACACTAAATGTAGGTGCAAAATCCGTAAATACTTTCCAATAAAGCCCTCCAGTTGTTCTATAATAAATTCGATTTTCACTACGTACTATAAAATCACTTAAAACACTTTTTATAGAAATGCACTTACTTAGGAGTAAAGATTCAATTTCGTCTCCTACTTTTGGCATCCAGAAAGCAGACCGATGTTGCTTAATCTGTATATAATTAACTCTTTCCATTAATCCATCTCGGCTACTTGATATCCATTTTTGATAATTTGTAGTGAATATTTTCTCTGTTTTAGATGGTGTTACAGTGAAAATTGTTAATGCTCGATTCACAGTATCAAAAAGTTTTGCGGGTCGCCATGAGTAATTTGCATACCACGTATTTCGCTGATTCTCCAAAAGCTCCTGTACAATTTTCATTCTCTGAGTAGATACAATTGATAAAGGTAATATCATGCTCATTGTTCCCTTTGGGAGCAAAATCTGTAAGCCACGTTCAATACACATAGCGTGTACAGCTTTGCTATCCCTACATCTAAAATCTTTTAATAAATAGTTAACCTCTTTTTGTTCAAGATAGGGAGGATTGCCGATGATGACATCAAAGCCGCCTTTGTTGATGAGACCGTAAAATTCTACGAACCAGTGGAAAGGTTTATGGGAAGTGCGCCAATTTTGATAGTCGGTTTTCTTTTTGGGATCGATACCGTATTCTCGTGCTAAATATTGGTTTAATTCTTCCCCCAAAGTTGCCAACTTGCCCCGTAAATCTGTTTTTGCTGCCCGGAAAACTTCGGGGTTTAAATCTAGATTAGTTTGCATAGATTGAAATAACTGAAAACCTCGATCGACCTCCTTGGCTTTCTCTTCAATTTTGCCCATATCACTAAACAAATCTAGGGATTTCTGCCCATCTCCCTCGATCGATTTCCGCACTTCCTCATAGTTGGCAAAACCCACTAACGTATTCCCCGATCGAATATTAAAATCAATATCCGGCAGAGGTTCCAACCCATAATTTGGCTGATCTGGTTCCGCATCTACTTGGGCTACCAACTTCAGGAATAGGCGCAGTTTACAAATTTCCGTCGCCTCCTCCATGATGTCCACCCCGTAGAGATTTTGGAGAATAATCGACTTGAGAATAAAATACTTCCGGTTGCTGCGCCGCCCCATTTCTTGGAGATCCTGCTCAAAATCTGGGAACTTTTTAATCGTTCTCGAAAAAGGAACAAGACCCTCACCCCCAGCCCACTTCGGCAAGCTCAGTGCATCGCCTCTCCCAGAGCGATAGAGGGGAGAAATACTTTCTTGTCCTCCTTCGCCCCTTGTGGGAGAAGGGGTTAGGGGATGAGGGGAATCTTGGCGAGAATCCACAAAAGCTGCCATGCGATCGAGACACGCCTCGTAGAGAGGTGCCAACACATTCACCGCCGCAAACAAAAACGCCCCAGAACCACAGGTCGGATCCAAGATCGACACTTCCCGAATCGCCCCATAGAAAGCCCGGACAAGCTCCGCCCCCTCCGCACTCTGGATCACATCTTGGGCAAACTGCCGAATATCCAGATTGTAGGTAATCAGATCATTGATCGATCGCAGTTCCCCTGCCCGCATTTTCGCCCGTAGCAACTGACAGCGCTGCCGCCGAGCCACATGTTCCCGCCATGTTTCCGTAGGTAAAGCAAACGCCTCAGCCGCCGGACGATTCCAGCCACTCCGTGCTGCCACTTGCTCAATTCCCGCCGCAATTTCTGGGGGCAAATCTCGATCCACACCCTTAAGAACTGCTGGATAGATATAGCGATCGCAGTTTTCTGCCAACAATTGCCACACCAAAGCATCATCCCGAAAGGCAAATTCACACTGCTCCTGCGCTCGATCGAACAAAAATGGAATAATTGCATTCTTGCTAATATATTCCGTGATATCTTCCTTCGTGTAATAAGCCCCCATTTGTTTCTGGTTAATATACTTTTCAAAAATATATCCCAACACATCGGGGTTAATTTCATTGCCTTGCTTCAAAGGTCGATCGTCCAAATGCCAATCCCACTTGCCTAGAAACTCAAATACTTTTTCAAAAGCCCGATCAGGGATCTGAATATCTAGATAATTTTCTTCTAATTGATGTTTCTGAAATAAACCCCCGTTTAAGTAGGGAACCTTGCCCAAAAGAGCCTCTAAAGCTGGATTGTTTTCATGATTCTGTCCCAAACCTTCGTGAAATAATCTCAGTAGAAAATAGCGATAGAAAGAATAAAATTCATCATTACCAAACCTTTGTTGGCATAGCTCTAAACGTTTAGCCAAATAATCTCGATCGCCTGCTAAAAATCCCTTTCTTTGCAGGAAATAAATAAACATCAATCGGTTTAATATCACCGAAGCATACCAAGCTCGATCGAACTCACTTTCAATATTACTAATGCTCCCCAAAAAAGCCTGATGTTCCTTCTTGAAACCATCATAGAAACTTTTAATTACCGTATCAACATTAAACGCCTTCCTAGCCCGATCAGTCATCGCAGAAATGGTCGAATTTTCCTGATCCTGATCAGTAATCACCAACGCCTCTAACTTCTGGATCAGCCTCTCTCCCGACTGCCCCTTTTGTAAAAATTCCTCCCGGGTGGCTAAAGGTTTTCCTAATTCTCGCCGCACCCATTGCCAGCGCTGTGCGGTCTTGGCTTGGTTTGTGTAGATAATAATATGTTCGGCACTAAACTTAGCAATCTGTCGATCGATCCATCGCCGCATCCCATCAATCGGAATATTTCCAGCCCTGTCTGGTTCACACTCATAGATCACAAAACCTGCCTTTTCTGCCAAAGGTTTCAGCTTGTAATTCTCGGCATCAAGGGTCAAGGAAATAGGACGAGATTGAGGATTATTCCAGAACAACTCCTGTACAAACAAAGCCCGAAACTTAAACTCCTGTAAATACCTCCTTACTTGGTT
The DNA here is from genome assembly GCA_012031635.1 of Coleofasciculaceae cyanobacterium SM2_1_6. Lineage (GTDB taxonomy): Bacteria > Cyanobacteriota > Cyanobacteriia > Cyanobacteriales > JAAUUE01 > JAAUUE01. The sequence goes on from JAAUUE010000059.1 coordinate 12,405, forward strand.
TTTGTTCATTATGTTTCCCTTAGTTTGTAGCTAGTTTGTAGCCATATTTTATTCTGTAGCTGGGCTGGAGGAATTGGCGGCAATTTCGTAGATGGCGATCGACTCATCTTTCCCCTTAACTTTCACAGCTCCGTCAATGAGACGCAGATTAAAATCCTCTGGGTAGGCAAGGTTGCTAGTCACTGCGTTAGTTGCAATGATCCCACAGTTATAAATTCTCGTGAGGCTCTCTACCCTTGCTGCCACATTCACCGCATCTCCAATTACCGTAGATTCAATCCGAGAGGTAAAACCCACAGTTCCCATAATTACTTCCCCTCGATGAATACCAATGCCGATATAAATTCGGGGTTGCTGGAGGCGGTCTTGACGATGGTTGAAATCTTGGAGCGATCGCTGCATTTCTAGAGCTGCCCGCACCGCACTATCGCTATGCTCCGTATCAAACAGCGCCATGATCGCATCCCCAATGTATTTATCAATAAACCCCTCATGGGCATCGATCGCCTTTCCCATACAAGCAAGATATTCATTTAATAAATTAAAAGTTTCCTTGGCGGTCATCTGTTCTGACATGGAAGTATAGCCCCGGATATCAGCAAATAGGATTGTAATTACCCGAGTAGTATAAACCCCAACTTTGATATTTTCGACCCCATCTAGGGCAATCACACTCAGGAATTTTTGCGGTACAAATAACTGAAAAGCTGTGAGGGTTTTTTGGAGTTTGTAGAAAGAATTTTGCAGAGCGATCGACATTTCATTAAAGGCTATAGCCAGAGAACCCAACTCATCCTGACGATCGACGGCGGCTCGATAATCTAGATCTCCGGCGGCAATAATCCCCACACTTTGCTGGAGTTTTTGAATCGGTTGACTAATTTCCTTTGCTAATAAGTAGGCTCCCGCTAAACCAAGCATCAGACTAAATACCCCTATTAATAAAACCCTAAGGACTGCCCTTGTCACCGCTTGATTAACTTGTTTAAGAGAACTCCCAATTCTCAGAGTTCCTAGCCTTTCGCCCACGGAGTTACGGATACTGTAGGCAGCCTCAATCACGGCTTCTCCTCGTCTCGATCGAATCTGCCCCCGTGGAAACTCAATATCTTCTAGCAAAAAAGTTTCTTGAAACAAAGTATCTTGCAATTCTAATAGGGCTTTCTGGGTGATGGGAGCCGGAACTAATTCAGGAATATATTTCTCTAGAAATTTTTGGTTGCTAGCGGCCACTACCTGATTTACTAACCGACTATCAGAGACTAATACATAGACTAATTCCTGATTTCTTTGCATTAAAATATCAATGGTTAAGCGCATTTGCCCCCAGTTTCGGTCTACTATTTCGCTTACCCAAGAATCTGACAAAGCAAAAACTAAGGCTTGGAGTTCCTTTTCTTTTTGTTGACGATGTAAATAATTTTCATTGCCTGCCCACAATAAAATTACCACCCCAATAATAATCACAATGAGGAGAGTTGTAGCCGTCATAATTCTTAGTTGAATTGACTTAAACACAATGATTAGACAATGATTAGGGGAACTTAATTATTAGGGCATTAGGGGATAATTTACTAGGTAAGTTAATTTTAATTAACTTCTACCCGCTCAACTAGAGTAGCCCAGTGCTGACTATTTTTGGGGCTGAGAATTACTCCATTTTTGCAACTATTAGCAAAAGCTAGGGTAATTGGACCACCCATACTAGAAGGGATAGGGACGGCTTCTTTGCCCCATCTAGTCGCCAAAATAATATCGCAGTTTAATACTTCCTGAATAGGTAACTGGACTGGTTCTTGGGGTTCACTACTCAAAGAAGCTTTGCCCTTGATAAATACCCTGCCCTGAGATGATAGTTCAATATCGGCGGCGGCAATTATGTCTCGCAATCTGACCCCAGTTAGTTTCACTTTGCCCACGGGCCAGCCAAATTTGTAGTCTACGGGTTCCTCGATCGTGACCTGAGGCAGAGCGTCTAGAGCCGGGCGATCGAAGAGCTTACTGCCCACATCAAAGGGCTTGATATCTACTTTAATAGCTCCCGGCTCATTCCCTACGATCATATCGGTGACATAAAAAGCCCAGAAAGCATCGGAATATTTATCCGGCAGTTCTGGATAGTCGCTGTAGGGAAACACCAGATACAACGGCCCCCCCTGACTCCGGCTGAGGGGCTGACCATTTTGCTCCAAGCCAGCAGGATTGGATAATTTTTGAGGTCTTCTAAACTGACTGTAACTCGGTAGTTATTGGAAGATAAAAAAGTTACTTCTTGGACACTGGATTCTACGCCAGATTTTTCTAAGAGTTGGGAGACAGCTATGCCCTGTAAGGTTTCAATTTCTTGTCGATTTTCGGTGTTATGAGGATTGGTTGTTTTAATTTCCTGTGACGATAACTTCTGGAGTTCGCTGAGTTTCAACTCGGATTTTTGCTGTACCTGCCCATGAATTGTTAGATACCATTCTTGAATCGGGCTATCTTGATTTTCTCTAGCAATGGTTTGGGTAATGGAGGCGTTGAGATTGATCGCCTGCTGTTGCCAAAGGTCTAACTGGGCTGCATCCGGCTGGACTTGACAGTTTGCCAGCCCCAACACCAAACAACAAGAGATAATGAATAGTCCCCAAAATTTACCCATTAGTTTTTGAAATAGTCTGGTTCCTGTCCCGGTTTCCATTTAATATTACAGCCAATGCTGGGTTTTTGATCTGGACTAATGACTGCCCCGGCAAGGAGAGTATCGATCGCTCCCCGCAGGTCTGCCCCAGTGACAGGTACATCCAGACTAGGACGACTATCATCCAACTGCCCCCGATAGACTAGCTGAAACTGGCGATCGAACAAAAAGAAGTCGGGAGTGCAGGCAGCAGTGTAAGCCTTGGCAACTTCTTGGGTAGCATCATAGCAAACAGGAAAGGTAAAGCCTAGGGTTTCTGCCATTTCCTTCAGCTTCGGCGGCGCATCGTCGGGATATTTTTCAGCATCATTAGAGCTAATGGCGACAATGCCCAAATTTTTATGCTCATAATCTTTGCCTAGCTTGGCTAGTTCCTGCTCAACGTGCTTGACAAAGGGACAGTGACAACAGATAAACATCACCAATAAGCCTTGTTTGCCGGCAAAAGTAGAAAGGGAGATCGTCTGACCAGAAACAGCATCGGGCAACTGAAATTCTGGGGCGGCAGTACCTAGGGCTAACATTGTAGAAGCGGTTCTAACCATAGTAAATCCTTAGTTTTTGGTGAATCTTTTGCGAATCCCTCGCAAATCAGTAAATTATTTTATGCAATGCTTACTGGTTCTGGAATAGGCTTATTAATGGGTCTAACTAACAGGTTATGAATGAGTTAGTTGATGAGTAGTTGAATGATAGAGTTGTTAAGTATTTGTGTAGATTCTTTTGTGGGTTGTTGCTAATTTTTGATTTTACAGCAGATTGGTTTTATTGCAATTTTTGTCAGATATAAACCTCCACCAGCTAGTTTTTCTTAAATTCAAACTTCCCCAACTTAACTCAATTTTTCTTGACCTCAAGGCAAATTAATATGGAACGTCCAAAACTTGTTGCAATTATCACCGGGGTGATCTCCATTGGGCTGGCGATCGCCTACCTCCTCCTAGTCCAATTCCTCGATTTTCGGGGAGAAATGATCCCCGCCCCCACTAGTCAAGCTCCGGTAGTCATCCTCAACGCCTAACTTAATACTTATCAAGATATTTTTATGAATAATCCTATTTATCCAGTGATCTGGCAAGACGATCGAGTAATCCTGATTGACCAGACTCTCCTGCCAGAAAATTATACTGTCGTGCCGATCTCCGGGGCAAAAGAAATGGCAGTAGCAATTAAAACCATGATTGTCCGGGGTGCTCCAGCGATCGGGGTAGCCGCAGCCTACGGCATGTATCTGGGGGCAAGGGAAATCACCACTAGCGATCGAGAGCAGTTTCTCAAAGAACTTGAAACCATTGCTACCATGCTCCGCCAGACTCGCCCCACCGCAGTTAATTTATTCTGGGCGATTTCCCGAATGTTAGACACGGCTCAAAATACGCCCGGCAGTGTGGCAGAAATCAGGGACACATTACTCATCACCGCCCAAGCTATCCAAGCCGATGACCTCAAAACCTGTCAGTTAATTGGGGATCATGGTTTAGCAGCCCTGCCCATGAAGCCAGAAAAGTTAAATATTCTCACCCATTGTAATGCCGGAGCCTTGGCAACGGCGGGTTATGGTACAGCTTTGGGAGTGGTGCGATCGGCTTGGACTGCGGGTAGATTGGCAAGGGTTTACGCCGATGAGACTCGTCCCCGGTTGCAGGGGGCAAAACTAACAACGTGGGAATGTGTCCAAGAAGGTATTCCTGTGACCTTGATTACTGATAATATGGCAGCCCACTGTATGCAAAGGGGGATGATTGATGCGGTAGTTGTCGGCGCAGACCGGATTGCCGCTAATGGAGATGCAGCCAACAAAATTGGGACTTATAGTGTGGCGTTAGTTGCCAAAGCCCACAATGTTCCGTTCTTTGTAGCGGCTCCCTTGTCCACCGTAGATTTTGCCATTGCCACCGGGGCGGAAATCCCGATCGAGGAGCGAGACCCCCAAGAAGTTTCTCAAGTAGGCTCGACAGTCATCTGTCCCTCTGGCGTAGAATTTTACAATCCCGCCTTTGATGTCACCCCAGCGGCTCTGATTACGGCGATCGTCACCGAGTACGGGGCAGTCACTCCCCAAGAACTCAAGGAGTTAGAAGGTAAGGGTAAATAACTTTCTTAGAACTTACAAACCATTAACAAATTATTTAGAGTTTAGGAGATTCTTGCAGGCTGAGGAGATTCTTGCAGACTGAGGGGAGTGCTGTGGGCTGAGGGGAGTGCTGTGGGCTGAGGGGATTGCTGTGGGCTGAGAGGAGTAGACCTCTTGCGTGAATCATGACCCTCACCCTAAATCCCTCTCCCTAGGGAGAGG
>JAAUUE010000449.1 GCA_012031635.1 Coleofasciculaceae cyanobacterium SM2_1_6
AGGTAGAGGAGATCAAGAAGGTAAAGAAGGTAAAGAAGGTAGAGGAGATCAAGAAGGTAAAGAAGGTAGAGGAGATCAAGAAGGATAGAGGAGTTATAGTGCTAGACAGCTTAATTAGGACAAGGCTAGATAGGTTGGCTGAGCGAAGTTGAAGCCCAATTCGTCCTAACTTTTATGGCAACAACTATACAAGAGTTATAGGTTCTTGATAAATTCTTAAAATCCGTCTAAATCACTCATCCAGAATTTTTATTCTTTACCTCCCTGTACCTCCCCTTACCTCCCTGTACCTCCTCCCTTCTTGATAACTGTTCACTGATAACTGACTATCTTTCCTTGAATCGATCGATCGAACCACGGGGTATTGGTGGCGATCGACTTGAGGGAAGATACGTTACACTGCCAAACCTGCTGGGGATCAAAGAGGATTACTTCTTGGAGATTTTCTGGATCCATGGGGTTGAGAGTTTGATGGAGACACTGGGCGGGCTTGGTACTGAGACTTTGCCATAGTTGCAGGGGGCTGAGATGTCCCGGTGTGACTAGGTGTTGCCAGAGCAAGGGGAGGGCTAGTTCTAAGCCGATCGCTCCCGGCGGGGCATCACTAAAAGCCACGGTTTTCTCGGCGTAGGTGTAGGGGGTATGATTCACGGCGATCGAGTCAATGATCCCCTCTCGAATCCCCGTAATCAGCGCCTGTTGATCCTCCGGTTCTCCTATGGGCGGCTGTACTTGCAGACTAGGATCGTAGCTAGCCAGATCACCCGTATTATGGATCAGATGCATCCAAGTAGTGCTGGCAGTAATGGGTACACCCCCAGCTTTGGCAGCAGCGATTAATTCCACACTCCGCCGAGTTGATACCCCCATAATGTGTACGGGGGTGGCAATAGCAGCAATGATTTCCAATAGAGAGGCAAGATAAGCCGTTTCACTGATGTGGGGGTTGCCCACCAAGCCAAAGGTAAGAGAATCTAGCCCCTCTCGCATGATCCCGCCCACTTCTAGGGTACGATCGCCCAAAGCCAAGGCTACAGGCTTCCCCAAGGGTTTGAGATATTCCAAAAGACGACGTACCAAGGCAAGATTGGCGATCGGTTGCCCATCAGCAAAGCCCACAATCCCGGCGGCGGCTAGTTCTGTCAATTCTGTCATCTGCTCCCCTTGCACTTTTTGCGTCAAGGCTCCCCAGTAATAAAAATGGGGGTACGGGATTTGCGCAGAGGAAAGATAAAGATTTTTCTCAAGATTGCTCTCAAGATTTTGAATGAAGCGCAGGGTCGAGCACTGATCGATCGCAGGTTTGGTATCAGGAAGAATGGCTACTCTGGTAAATCCTCCAGCACGAGCTGCTGCTGCCAAGGAAGCTAGGGTTTCTCGCTCTTCAAAGCCGGGTTCCCCAGAATGACTATAGAGGTCTACCAGTCCTGTCCCCAAAACTAAACCCTGACCTTGGGTAACGGTAGTTTCTGGGGGAGTTTCTAATTCTGGAGTTAAGATTTTTTGCATTCTTCCCCCAGAGATGAAGAGATCAGCGATCGAATCTGTCTCCGCTACCGCATCGATGACCCGGACTTGACGTAACAATTCATTCCTCATCGCAGCTAATGCACTCTTTTAACAAACCCTAATTCCTTACTCTGATTACGATCTAAACATTATTCATCTAATTCATCATATCACTTGGTGAATAAATATTGCATTAATTGAGAATGTCCCTAATAAATTTTGTTTCTTCAATGAATCCCAAAGATATAGACTAAAATGTATATATCAATGAATAACAAGAACTAACCCTAAGTCCCTCAGATTTACCTAGTAAAGAAAATATCTAGATGTCTAGAGCTTCCCCCGTGAGGCTAAAGGCTCTGGCGGCGGTGATTTTTACTTGGACTAATTTGCCCCTGAGTTGGTCAATGTCGCCGGGGAAAAAGGTGAGGCGATTCCCTCTGGTTCTGCCCATGACTTGATGGGGATATTTGGGGTTTTTTTCTTCCACGAGGACTTCTTCGATCCTGCCCAGATAGCGCTGCGATCGCTCCGCCACCTTCGTATTCACCAAATGATTTAACCGTTGCAGTCGATCGCTTTTCACTTCCTCACTGAGTTGATTTTCCCACAAGGCTGCGGTCGTGTTGGGGCGGGGGGAATAGGCAGCGGTGTTTACATGGTCAAAGCCAATATCGGCTACTAATTCCATGGTGCGATCGAACTGTTCCTCCGTCTCTCCCGGAAAGCCCACGATCGCATCCGCACTAATACTGGCATCGGGCATATAGGTACGAATCATCTCAATAATCCGCCGATACTTTTGGTGTGTGTAGCCCCTTGCCATGGCCTTCAGAATCTCGTTATCCCCCGACTGGAAAGGAATATGAAATAGTTCGCAGACCTTGGGTAGCTCCGCACAGGCTTTAATCAGGCGCTCGGTAAAATAGCGGGGATGGCTGGTGGCAAAGCGAATCCGTTCAATCCCCGGTACGTCATGAATGTAATACAACAAATCCGTGAGGGTGTGCTGGTGTCTGCCTTCGGGAGTTGTTCCGGATAAATCTCGTCCGTAGGCATCGATATTCTGCCCCAAGAGCGTCACTTCCTTATAGCCCTGCTTGCCCAGTTCCACCATTTCGGCCCGAATCGCCTCTGGCTGCCGGGACTGCTCCACCCCCCGGACTCCCGGCACGACACAGTAGGTACAGCGCTCGTTGCAACCATAGATCACGTTTACCCACGCCGTCACCGAGCTATCCCGACGGGCTTTGGTGATATCTTCCATGATCTCCACTGCCTCTGTCGCAACAACTTGGGAGCCTTGAAAGACTTCGTTGAGCAGGTCTTCTAGACGGTTGGCGTGTTGTGGCCCCATAATCAGATCCAGCTCTGGGACTCGCCGCAGTAGAGCCTCTCCCTCTTGCTGGGCAACACACCCCGCCATGATCAGGGTTAAATCGGGTTTTTCCTGTTTGCGAATGGCTTGTTTCCCTAAATGCGAATAAACTCGCTG
>JAAUUE010000060.1 GCA_012031635.1 Coleofasciculaceae cyanobacterium SM2_1_6
AGTAAGCCCCCCCCTAGGAAAGTCCCTCTCCCTAGGGAGAGGGATTTAGGGTGAGGGTCATGATTCACGCAAGAGGTCTAAGGTATTAAGGGCGACTTGGACTGGCAAAATTGCCCCACTAATTAGGGCTGCTAACAAATAAATTGTCCGTTCGTTCATGATGGCAATTCTAAAATATTTGAGAGAGCTTGGTTCGAGTTTAATATTCTTATCACTAAGATATTTGATGTTAAGATACTTAGCCCAAATTATAACAGCTATCTCGATGTTAAGATAATCGATGTCAAGAATCTAAGTCAGGTAAGCAGGTAAGAGGATTAAAAAGAATGGAAGAGGATGCAGTGGATCGGATTTTGGGGCAATGGCATTTGGAGCGTCCAGACTTGGATGTGTCTCCTATGGGCGTGATTGGCAGGATGGGACGGCTGGCGAAGCATCTCGATCGATCTATTCAAGAAACAGTTTCTGAGTTTGAGCTAAATCTGGGGGAATTTGATGTCTTAGCAACTTTGCTGCGCTCTGGCTCTCCCTACCAACTTTCACCAACGGACTTATTTAATGCTCTCATGGTCACTTCAGGAACGATGACGAACCGGATTGATCAGCTAGAGCGGGCAGCATTGGTGCGGCGGACTCCCGATCCCCACGATCGCCGGGGGACTTTGATCGCCTTAACAGAGAAGGGACAGGATCTTATTGGGCAAGCGATCGAGGCGCATGTGGCAAATCTCCACCGCCTAGTTAATGTCCTCGAAGAGTCGGAGCGACAATCCTTGGCACTGCTGTTACGGAAACTAGTGCTATCTTTTGAGGAAAAATCTTGAGGAAAAATAACGAAGCTAGACATCCTCAAAATATCGGTAACTCTAAAATAAATCCCGGTAGTACATCTTCTCCTGATAGATTAGTTGGCAACAACAAGATTTCTATCGGTTGATTCTGGCGATAGATTTCTACTTGTTGATCTTGGGGATTGATCAACCACCCCAACCGCAAACCACTAGCAAGATATTCCTGCATTTTCTCTTGGAGTTGGCTCAAAGTATCAGTTCGAGACCTCAACTCAATCACAAAGTCCGGGCAGATGGGAGCAAATCTTTCCTGTTCTTCTAGGGTCAGTGCTGCCCAGCGATCGTTGGCAATCCAAGCTACATCAGGAGAGCGGCGACCACCCCTAGGCAACGTAAAAATAGTGGAGGAGCTAAAGACTTTTCCTAATTTAGTTTGTCGATTCCAAATTACTACATCTGCATTTAAATCAGCTTCTCGATAGCCACTAATTGCACCGATGGGAGGCATAATTATTAACTCTCCTTTAGCACTTTGTTCGATGCGCCACGTTTCATTGGCATTGCATAGTTGGTAGAACTGCTCATCGCTTAGGTCAACTTTTTTTGCATCTATAATAACAGGCTCATAAGTAATCATGCTTTCCTCCTGTCAACACTAAAAACTTCGGCAATATTTAAATCAAGTTCTCTAAATCTGGGCGATCGCCATACTTCCTGTGGTGATGCGATCTAGTTTGCCTTGCAAAATTATATTTAAGCATCAAGATAGTCTTGACCATTGTAGATTATCCTAGATTATTCTAAAGATTATTCTGATAGGCTAAGAAAATCTTATTGTCGATGTATTTTCAGGACTGCCACAGGAAGGCGATCGAGAAACCATGACTCCAACTCCCCAACTGCATATTATCAACCATCCCCTCGTCCAGCACAAACTTACCCTAGTCCGTCAAGCCGAGACCCATACCCAAGACTTCCGGCGCTTACTGAAGGAAATTGCGATGCTTCTTGCCTACGAAGTCACCAGGGATTTGCCCCTGCGCTATGAACAGATCAAAACTCCCTTGGCAGAAATGACGGCTCCCATGGTGGGGACAGATAAAAATATGGTGATTGTGCCGATTATGCGGGCGGGGCAGGGCTTGCTGGATGGCATGTTGGAACTGATCCCCACAGCAAAAGTCGGGCATATTGGCTTGTACCGAGAACCTACAACCCTGATGGTAGTGGAGTATTACCTAAAATTACCAAGGGATGTGCAGGAGCGGGATCTGTTGGTGGTGGATCCGATGTTAGCCTCTGGGCATTCGGCGGTGGCGGCGGTCGATCGCCTCAAGGAAGCTAATCCGAAATCTATCAAGTTTGTTTGCCTCTTGGCGGCTCCAGAGGGGGTTGCCTATTTTCACGAAATTCACCCCGATGTGCCAATCTATACGGCGGCGGTGGATCAAGGTTTAGATGACCATGGTTATATTATTCCCGGCATGGGAGATGCCGGCGATCGCCTATTTGGCACTAAGTAGCTAGATACCTCTTCTCCTATAGAACTACTAAGCCACAGCAAATTCAGTATATTTCCTTGTTTCTGGGGAGCGAAATCCAAGAACAATTCTATCTTTAGGAATCCCAGCACTAAGAAACTCGTTAGCAATTCCGTCTTCTGTACCATCTCGATGAATCCAAATTTTCCCATTCATAATTTCTACATGAATTAAACAGCCATGAACATGTTTTGTTTCTTCCCAACCAAGAATCATTAACAGATAGCGATCGCTTTTAGTATCAAACACCGTATGGCGTTGAATATCTCCATAAGAGTAGGGGATTTCTGCATATTCAGTAATCACAGAACAGATAAGCTGACGGTAATGCTCTAAATTATCCATTGTAGTATTACCTCCTTTTGGGGTTGTGATAAATGTCTCTTGCAGGCATAGCTTATGATATGTTCTATCGTTATTCTTTGCTATTCTTGGTTTCAAGAGGCGATCGACCCGCCAGTTTTAGCTGATCATCGCCCCTTTAGCTGACCTAAACTTGAGCCACGATCGCTTCCCTTGCTTGAGTGCCACCGGGTTTTTGCATGGCGGCAGATAAACGGTTGAGGGCGTTGATGTAGGCGAGGGCAGAGGCGACGACGATATCTGTATTTGCCGAGTGACCAGAGTAGATTCGTCCTTGTTGATCTCGGAGGCGGATGGTGACTTCCCCGATCGCATCAATCCCGGCGGTGACAGATTGTACAGAGAACTCAATTAACTCATTGGGGACTTGGACAACTCGGTTAATAGCCTTGTAGATAGCATCCACGGGACCAGTACCAATGGCAGCATCCATCAATTCTTCCCCAGAAGGAACCCGCACAGTGACCGTGGCGGTGGGTTGAGCGTTGCTGCCGCAGGAAACTTGGACAAGTTCGAGCTTGAAGAGTTCGGGAGCCTGTTGAATCTCGTCATTGACGATCGCTTCCAAATCCCAATCGGTAATTTCCTTTTTCTTATCGGCAAAATCCTTAAACCGCAAAAAGGCATGATTGAGTTCATTGTCTCCAAGTTCAAAACCCAAATCCTTGAGCCGAGTCCGAAAGGCATTGCGCCCCGAATGTTTCCCCAACACAATTTGATTATCATGTAAACCGATGGATTGGGCATCCATGATCTCGTAGGTGAGCTTATTTTTCAGCACTCCATCTTGGTGAATCCCCGACTCGTGGGCAAAGGCATTAGCCCCGACGATCGCCTTATTCGGCTGCACCAACATCCCAGTTAAGTTAGATACTAAGCGAGAAGTTTTATAGATTTGCTTGGTATCAATATTGGTTAAAGGTGCATCAGAATCCACCGGACGACCTAAGAAGGGATTAAAATATTGCCGCCGCACGTGGAGAGCCATGACTAATTCTTCCAAGGCAGCATTGCCTGCCCGTTCGCCGATGCCGTTGATGGTACACTCCAACTGCCGCGCGCCATTTTTCACCGCCTCAAGGAAGTTTGCCACCGCTAACCCCAAGTCATTGTGACCGTGGACAGAAATAATCGCTCGATCGATATTCGGTACATTTTCAGCAATGCCTTTAATCAAAGCTCCAAACTCGTTGGGGGTCGTGTAGCCCACGGTGTCTGGAATGTTGACGGTAGTTGCTCCAGCGTTAATTGCTGCTTCTAAGACTTGATACAAATATTCTGGGTCTGTCCGCACTGCATCCATGGGCGAAAATTCCACATCATCCATGAAACTCTTGGCGTAGGCGACCATCTCTTGAGCGATCTGTAAAACTTCCTTGCGGGTTTTCTTGAGTTGGTATTCCAAATGAATATCTGAGGTGGAGATAAAGGTATGAATCCGTCCCTTGACCGCAGGTTTGAGAGCTTTGGCTGCGGCTTCAATGTCGGCTTTTATCGCCCGGGCTAAACTACAGATCACTGGACCATCGGCGGTTCCCACCGTCGCAGCAATTTTCTCCACCGCTTCAAAGTCTCCCGGACTGGCAAAGGCAAACCCCGCCTCAATCACGTCCACACCCAACCGAGCCAACTGTCGGGCAATACTCAATTTTTCATCCACATTCAAAGTTGCACCGGGGCATTGTTCCCCATCCCGGAGAGTCGTATCAAAAATAATAATCCGGTCAGATTGATCAGCACGATCGGCTTGATTTGTCATGGTTCTCCTCAGAGTTTACGTTAGATAATTAAAATTTTGTGAGCTAAAAAAATTGGTAGGGATACCTAAATTTAAGGTAGTTACCCCAGATAACTTAGCCTTAGCGTCTTGTAGGTTAAGCAATAAAATGTTTTAGAAGTGGCAGCATAGCTAATGTTAAGGGCGGCAGCCGCCCAGTCGAAGACCACCCAGCAGAAACTGGGGACAAAGGATGAAGAGGGTTGTGGTTTGTATAACCATAATCGAGGCTGTAAAGATAATTGAAGATATCTTGAGCAGATATTGGGGATTGAGGCAATTATTAGATAGTTATTTTCAGAAAACTTAAGTTAAAGCTAAATTAAACTAAAAATCAGTTTTTTCAATTCTATCACGGACATCGTTCAGGTCAATGTAGCGATCGGTTACATTTCGCAATTCTCTGGCAATCATGCCCTCCGTTGATACTACCGTAATATGGGTATCTTTAGATCTCAATAGCTCGATCGCCCGCTCAAAATCCCCATCCCCGCTAAACAAAATTACTCGATCGTACTGATTCACCGTATTAAACATATCTACCACAATTTCTATATCTAGATTTGCCTTTTGGGAATAGCGCCCAGAGTCATTATCGTAATATTCCTTAAGAATCTTCGTGCGCACCGTATAACCAAGGCTGATCAGGGCATCTCGAAAGCCTCGCTGGTCTTGGGGATCCTTGAGTCCGGTGTACCAAAAAGCATTGACTAAACTAACAGTTGGATCATTAGTAAAGTGGTCTAGAATTTTTCTTGGATCAAAAAACCAACCATTTTTTTGTTGAGCGTAGAACATATTGTTCCCGTCCACAAATATAGAAAGACGGTTCATCCCACAGGGCATAGAACTTAAACCTATAAAATTTTATAATAATAATTGTAGCTATTTTAATTAGCTATTGACTGGTAATATAACTATCCTTAACTAGTAAGTGTAGCCGGATTAAACTGAGTTTATTTATTATTAGTTTAACTACTGTTTCCACTAATAGTTTTAGTAGCTAATCTAAAATACTAGTTTTACTAACAGGTTAACTAATAGTTCTTGATATAATAGTGATTTCCGTAACCTCGAATTAATATCAATTACTAGAGAAAAAACTCAGAGATTAAAGATAAGAATCTGAGAAATAATATTTTGCCCTAAAAATTCAGATACTATTCCTAGAGCTTTTTAATAACCTATATAATATAGTCCCTAGATATTTTTAGGAATGTTTTTATAGTTCTCGGTAGTTGTTAGTGATTTTTAGTCGGTTTAATTAATTTAGAATAAATGTCATTGCTAGGCATCGGATTACCTAAACAACAATTATATACAAAGTGCCAAGAGAAAAGTAGCATAAGTAGCAAATAGAAATTAAGATTAGATCAAAAATTATTTTTTTAGGAAAGTATTAGTATTAGTTATTGTTTTTTCTAGAAATCCTCAAAATATATTTGGTATTTGATTTAATTTTAGTTAAAAATAAGAACACCAGTCACTCCAACTTCCAGCGTATAATTTGCCAGTTTTAATTCCAGCTATCTCTAAGGATAGGAGATTGACGCAGGCAGTAACCCCAGAACCACAATACACCATAATCTCCGTTGTTTCCTGTAGTCTTTCCCACCTTTCTTGATGAACTGCTAGGGGTTGGAGATAGCCACGGGTATCAGTTACTTCCTGCCAAGGGTAGTTCAAGGCTCCCGGAATACAGCCAGCTACGGGATCGATCGGTTCTCTCTCGCCTCGATAGCGTTCTGGTTCCCTAGAATCTACCAAGGCTGTGTTTCCTTGACGGGCTTTAACTTGGTGGATATCCACTAGCATTTCTGGGCGTAATTGAGGGATGAACTTAGCAATTTTGGCGGGGGCGGGCGGCAGTTCTGGGGTGAGGGGATAACCTTGATGTTGCCAACCAGAGAAACCGCCATCAAGGAGAAAAACTCGATCGTGTCCCAGATAGCGCAATAACCACCAGAGACGGGCAGCAAAGGCGAACCGGGAATCATCGTAGGCAACTACAAGGGTTTCTCCTAGGGTAATCCCCAAAGCGGCTAATTTTGTAGCTAATTGCGCCAAATCGGGGAGGGGATGGCGACCACCATGCCTTTGCCTAGGACTGGAAAGGTCTTGATTTAGGTCTAGGTAATAAGCTCCGGGGAGATGGCTTGCTTGGTATTGCTTTCTGCCTAGGTCTGGCTCAGCAAGGGAAAACCGACAGTCGATAATCACCATATCCAGTGGCTCTGGGCTTTTTTCTGGGCTTTGCTCTAGTTTTGCCTTTAACCAAGGGGCAGTGACAGTTGGGGAATCAGGGAGGCAATTAATTGGCGAGTTCATTAGAGGCTCCATTGGAGTATTAATGGGAGTATTAACGGGAGTATTAATAGGAGAATCCGTGGAGGGAGTGGTTATAAAAAATATTTTGCTAATCTGTAAGTGCTAATTCCTAAAATTTTAGGGGAAAATCTTGGGTGAAATTAGTTTTCTGGGGGTGAGGCACAATCAAGATTTATTGAGGATTTATTATTTGGGATTGGAGAGCGAGGAGTTGCGATCGTAAGGCGGCATTCTCGGCTTCTAGGGCTTGATGATCGATCGGTAGTTGCTCTTTTTGTGATACCAACTCCCGGTTCTGGGTTTCTAAATCTAAGGAACTAGGCAGTTTTTCTCCAGTAGTGCGGTCTTCTATGATTAGTTCTCCATCTCGCAGACTAAACCATAGTCCGACCGTAGTTGCTAAAATCCGCCCTTCTTCATCGGGGTTAATGGGTTGATAAAGACCACTGACTAAGCGATAGCCCAAGACTTCTTCCAGTAACTGTCCCCGGTGACGACGCTGATCATATAAAACTCTGAAAATAGGACGGGTATTGCCCCCCTTACACCACTAAATCCACATTAGTTTCGGAAACAACAGATCAACATCTCCAGAAATTAACATCTCCAGAAACAGCTAGACAAAAAACTTAAGATCCGGAGTCTCGGCTCTATGAGATTATGAAAAAGACAAATAAAGTTGAAAAATTGATCTGATCTGTAAAGGAGTGTCAAGAAAATGGAACAACATCGGCAGGCAACAGTTGTCATCACGGGTGCATCTTCTGGGGTTGGCTTATACGCTGCAAAAGCTCTTGCTGCTAGAGATTGGCATGTGGTAATGGCGTGTCGAGATTTACCTAAAACCGAGAAAGTCGCCCAAGAGTTAAATATTCCCAAGGAAAATTACACGATCCTCCCCCTTGACCTAGGCTCTCTTACTAGTGTCCATCAGTTTGTTGAGAAATTTCGAGCTACGGGCAAGCCCCTTGATGCTCTAGTTTGTAACGCTGCCATCTATATGCCCTTGATCAAAGAGCCATTGCGTAGCCCAGAGGGTTATGAACTGAGTATGGCAACCAATCATTTGGGACATTTTTTGCTGTGTAATTTGTTGCTTGAGGATATGCAGAAATCTGATTTTAGCGATCGCCGCATGGTCATCCTCGGTACCGTCACCCACAACCCAGACGAACTAGGAGGAAAAATTCCGCCCCGTCCAGATTTAGGGAACTTCGAGGGCTTTGCGGTGGGTTTCCAAGACCCAATTTCCATGGCCGATGGCAAAAAATTTGAGCCAGTCAAGGCTTATAAAGATAGTAAGGTTTGCAACGTCTTGACCATGCGGGAACTCGATCGCCGCTACCACGCCAGCACGGGTATTACTTTTACTTCCCTCTACCCCGGCTGTGTTGCCGATACGCCCCTGTTCCGCAATCACTATCCCCTCTTCCAAAAAATCTTTCCTTGGTTCCAAAAAAATATCACCGGGGGCTATGTATCCCAAGAATTAGCAGGGGAAAGAGTTGCCATGGTTGTAGCCGACCCAGAATACAAACAGTCGGGAGCCTACTGGAGTTGGGGGAATCGTCAAAAGAAAGATGGTAAATCCTTTGTCCAAAAAGTTTCTCCCCAAGCGCGGGATGATGAAAAGGGCGAGCGGATGTGGGAACTCAGTGCCAAACTAGTCGGTATCTCTGGCTAGATTGAACATGATTATCTAGGTTAACTAACTGCAAAATCAGTATATTTCCGGAGGTTGGGCGGATCGAAGGCAAGGACAATATTTTCTTTAGCAATACCTAGGTCTACTAATTTATTGGCAATGCCGATTTCTGTCCCATCCTGTTGAATCCAAATTTTGTTGTTAATAATATCGAGGTGGAGAACCACACCATAAACTCGTTTAGAGTTACGCCAGCCAACATATACCAACTGATAGCGATCGTGTTCAGTATCAAAGATAGTTTCCGCTTGGATGCGATGATCCCAAACTAGACTGGCATGTTCTTTTAAGAGGTTTTGGATCTGTTGACGATATTGGGCGATGGTATCCATTTGACTATATTCTCCTGTTCGATGTCGTAGGTAATTAGATAAATATCGTTCTGGTGCAGAATTTCTTGAACTAATAGGGTGGCAAAAAACTTGTCGTATAGGTTTTCAGGAACGGCTAAGTAGAGGGTGCGATCGAATTCTAGTTTTTGGAGAGCGAGACGATAGGTTATAAATTGCCCCAAAGCTCCATAAAATTCTGAGATTTTAGAAGAGCCTAGAAAACTTTTGATTTCTACAGCAATTTTGATTTCTCCTTGCTCAGCAGCAATGATCTTTTCGGCTCCAAGGTCAATGGCTAAGTCAAAGCTATCTGTTTGTAATCCATAGGGGTCATGGGTTATTTGCCAACTTTCTTTTTGGAGAGCATTTTTGACAACTTGGTGAAACAGGTCGCGGGCTGACATAAATTTCCTAAATTTTCTCCTCAATGCTTTATTTTATCGTATATTCCTAGGACATAATTGTTCTCTCCTATGAGGGTTTAATCACAAAGGGTTCTAACGATCCAGAATAAATCTATTAGAATGGTTTATATTAATTTTTCAACTTGTGGGACTTAGCCTACAGCGATCGCCACAGCGAGGAATGGGTAGGGAAAACAAAAAATCATGTTCCAGAAATTCAAGCTCCCAAGATTAAAATTCCAAAAGGTAATGTTCCAGAGATTTAGAATACCAATTTGCCTAAGTTTAGGAGTCCTCCTTGCAAGTTATCCCCAAGCTGCCAAGGCTGTAGAGCAACTCAATCTCCGGTTAGGATTTTTGTCCCAGACTGTGGCGATCGCCGACCTCGAAAACTTTGCTGCCACTGGCGAAATCCCCCCTTCCCTCCGTCTCTACAGTCCTTTCTTCACCCCAGAAGTCAAGGCTGCGTTGAGTCAACCTTGGCAATTTCCCCCTTCCCTCGCCCAGCGCTTTGTGGATGACTTATTGCCGACCCACGATGGTGAGCGGGTGGTGGCGAGTTTGCACCAAGTAATTCCCGAAGCCAACCTGATCGATTTACAAATCGCCCTCAAGGCGGGAGCAGAGCAGGAATCGGGCTTAACTTTAATTAATTTATTACGTCAATATCCGGGCAAAAAATTAACATTAGAGTTGGGTGGTTTAGCCACGATCGCTTTCCAGATGAATTTACCCTACCTCCAGAGCCGACTGCTGGCTCCTTGGTTAGCCCAAGAATTTCGTACCGATGCCCCAGCAAATTCCCGCGGAGATCTGGCGATCGCCGCCCCTGATCCGGGGACAAAAATCTTGAACCCCAGCAGTCCGGGAG
Source organism: Coleofasciculaceae cyanobacterium SM2_1_6 (assembly GCA_012031635.1). Classification (GTDB taxonomy): domain Bacteria; phylum Cyanobacteriota; class Cyanobacteriia; order Cyanobacteriales; family JAAUUE01; genus JAAUUE01. The sequence continues at coordinate 10,113 of JAAUUE010000060.1, forward strand.
ACCGGAGAGTCCGGCGGCGGAGTTGGGCTTTTGCCGATCAAAAACGGGAACGGATCATTCCAGTGAATGTGTATTGGGGGTCTGGCAGGAGTCCGGCGGCTGAAGCTCCTCTAGTGGTGATTTCCCACGGTTTTGCTGCCGATCGCCACTTTTTAGATTACCTCGCTCTCCACCTTGCTTCCCACGGCATGATCGTTGTCGCCATTGAGCATCCCAAAAGTAATATTAACTGGCTGGCAAGTATTGCCCTGGGGCAGAATCCAGAGGCTTTGTTACCTGCCACGGAATTTGTTGATCGCCCCTTGGATGTGAGTTTTGTCCTCGACCGACTGAAGGAAATTAGCTCCCACGGTAACTTCTGGCGGGGAAGATTTGCCACGGATAAAGTGACAATAATTGGGCATTCTTTGGGGGGCTACACAGCCCTTGCCCTAGCTGGCGGTGAGTTGGAACCTGCTGCAGTGAAGGAATTTTGTGAGCAGCGTAGTCCTTGGGAGCGATCGCCCGCCGATTGGTTTCAGTGTAGTGTAGAGCAACTGCCGGCGGAGAAGTTTTCCTTAGCAGATCCTCGCATTGCCCAAGCGATCGTCCTGAATCCGTTGACGGGTAAACTATTTGGCGATCGAGGTTTAGGCAAAATTAATGTGCCGACCCTCCTCCTGACCAGTAGCCAAGATACCATCACCCCGCCCCTAGAGCATCAACTCCGGGCTTTCCAGCAGATTAATGCCCCCAAATATCTGTTGACGGCGATCGGTGGAACTCATCTCAGTGTCAGTGATCCCCACCATATCAATCAAAACCTAGCGACTAATCCCCTCGTACCTGAAGTTGTCGGTGAGGCGGCTAAACCTGTGCAAGAAGTCCTCAAGGGAGTGAGCCTTGCTTTTATTATGCAACTAACTCCAGAGGCAAATAATTATGTTTCTTTTCTCAATCCTACCTACATTCAATCCCGGTCTGTAGATAAGTTAGATTTTCGATTCAATACCAGTCTGCCTGTGGCGACAACGAAGTTATTACAAATGTTTTAGTTTTTAGGATTTAATTTTTCGGATTAAAAAAGGGGCGATACTTCACGCCCCCAGTATTTTCTCACGGAGTTCTCACAGAGTTCTCACAGAGTTCTGGTGGGCTTTGCCCACCCTACTTACTACTTACCAGAATTACAATTGCTGTAGGTCTAGCGACCTGTGGATTGATGGTAATCATCGACCTCGATCGCTACGGGTTCGACCTTCCAAATTTCTTTGGCATACTCATCAATGGTGCGATCGGAGGAAAACTTACCCATGCGGGCGGAGTTGAGGATCGACATCCGTGTCCATTGGTCTTGATTCTGGTAGGCTTGGCTCACCCGATCTTGACAATCAATATAGTCTTGATAGTCGGCAAACAGTAGGTAGTCATCGTGGTACATGAGGGAATCCACCAAAGGCTTAAAGAGTTGGGGATCACCATTGGAGAAGTCGCCAGAGGCAATGCGATCGACCACCCCCTTGAGGTCAGAGTTGTTGTGATAATAATCCCAAGGATTATAACCCTGAGCTTTGAGAGCATAGACTTCCGCCGCCGTCAGCCCAAACAAGAAGAAGTTATCTTCCCCTACTTCCTCCCGGATTTCAATATTTGCCCCATCCAGAGTGCCAATAGTCAAAGCCCCGTTCATGGAGAATTTCATATTCCCAGTTCCCGAAGCCTCCTTCCCGGCGGTGGAGATCTGTTCCGACAGGTCAGCCGCAGGATAGATCAACTTCCCAAGGGAAGCACTAAAGTTATTGACAAAAACCACCTTCAAGCGTCCCCGGACATCCGGATCCCGGTTCACCACTTCCGCCACCGCATTAATTAACTTGATAATTAATTTCGCCATGTAGTAGCCCGGTGCTGCCTTGCCGCCAAAGATCACCGTCCGGGGCTGGACATAGACTTTGGGATCAGCCTTAATCCGGTTGTAGAGGGTGATCACGTGGAAGATTGCCAAGTGTTGGCGTTTGTACTCGTGGATCCGTTTAACTTGGATATCAAAGATGGAATCCGTGGAGACTTCGATGCCATTATTTTGAAGAATATAGGCAGCGAGGCGTTCTTTGTTCGATCGCTTAATTTGCTTCCAGCGATCGCAGAAGGCAGGCTCATCAATATAGGCTTCCAGCTTGCGCAGATCATCCATGTGGGTGAGCCAATAGTCAGAGCCGAGTTTCTCGGTAATCAGGTCACACAGTTGGGGATTGCTGAGGAGCATCCACCGGCGGGGGGTGACACCATTGGTTTTATTAAAGAACTTTTCTGGCCATAGCTTGTAGAAATCCTTGAGGACATCTTGCTTCAGCAATTCTGTATGCAAAGCTGCCACCCCATTGATGGCATGACTCCCCACACAAGCCAGATGAGCCATCCGTACCGATTTTTCTGCCCCTTCTTCAATCAGCGATAACCGTTCCAGCAGCCCTTCATCACCGGGATACCAAGTTTTCACATCCGCTAGGAAGCGCTGGTTAATTTCATAGATAATTTCTAGATGTCTGGGCAACACAGCACCAAAGAGACTCACCGCCCATCTTTCTAGAGCCTCCGGCATCAGGGTATGGTTGGTGTAGGCAAAGGTTTTTTTGGTAATCCGCCACGCCCGATCCCACTCAAAACCATGCTCATCTAGCAACAGGCGCATGAGTTCGGCAATACTGACGGCGGGGTGGGTGTCGTTGAGTTGGATCGCTGCCTTATCGGGGAGATTGTCGAGACTGCTATTAGCCTTTAGGTGATGGCGGATAATATCCTGAAGCGAACAGGAGACAAAGAAGAACTGCTGCTCTAGGCGCAGTTGTCGCCCTTGGGGGGTGTTGTCGTTGGGGTAGAGGACTTTGGAGATGGTTTCCGATCGCATCTTACTGGCCACCGCTCCGTCGTAGTCTCCAGAATTAAAGGCTTGGAAGTTAAAATCATCACTGGATTCTGCCTTCCACAACCGCAGGGTATTAACGGTGTTGGTGTTGTAGCCCGGTACTGGGGTATCGTAGGGCAGCCCCATAACTCGCTCCTTGGGAATCCACAGAACCTTGGGGTTGCCTTTCTCATCGTGATACACCTCGGTGTAGCCCCCGAATTTCACCTCTACTTTTTCATTGGGGCGGACAATTTCCCAAGGGTTGCCCAATCTCAGCCATTTGTCTGGAATCTCTACTTGCCAACCTTCGCTGATGGCTTGGGTGAAAATCCCAAATTCATAGCGGATGCCATAGCCCATGGCGGGGAGTTCGAGGGTGGCGAGGGAATCCAGGAAACAGGCAGCTAAACGCCCCAAGCCCCCATTCCCTAAACCGGGATCTGGCTCCTGCTCCAACAGGTCGTGGATATTCAACCCAGATTCTTCTACGGCTTGGGTGACTCGATCGAGCAGTCCTAAGTTAATTAAGCTATTGCCCAAATGTCTGCCCATCAAAAATTCCGCCGATAGGTAATAGACGGTTTTGACATCCTTCTCGTTGTAGGTTTGTAGGGTTTTCAGCCAACGGCGCAGGAGACGATCGCGGGCGGTGTAGGCCAGAGCCATGTAGTAGTCATCGGTGGTGGCGAGGGATTCGTACTTGCCTTGGAGGTAGAATAGCTGATCGGTAAAGGCTCGTTTCAGGGTTTCTACGCTCATGCCAGTGCGGTCGTCTTCGATCAAGAACTTTTCCGTGGTTTCGCAAGTGGTGGATTCAGTCATAAATTTCTGGTTACAGTTTGAGCTGATGATTCGATGATTTAGCTACTTTGATTTTGACCGTAGGATCACAATTCTCTCTAACAAGATAGTTTAAATTTAATGATCTGAGGAATCTTAGTGGACGATCGAGCATAGGTAGTAGTGGCACTTTAGCGCAGAATAATTGGAACTAGAAGGCTAAAGCCTTACTACAAGTTAAAACCAATCTAGAACAAATTTAGAATAAAAAATAGCGTTGTGCCATCGGTAAAACTTTAGCAGGTTCGCAGGTGAGGAGTTCACCGTTGGCTCGGACTTCGTAGGTTTCTGGGTCTACCTGAATTTGGGGTAGCAGATCATTGTGCTTCATATCTCGTTTGCTAATTTGCCGATTACCAGTGGTTGCCATGGTGGGTTTTTGGAGATTTAATCTGCCCCGGAGATCAGTATCAAGGGCGGCCTGAGAAACAAAAGTTAGGGAAGTATGGGCGATCGCTCCCCCAAAACTACCAAACATCGGGCGACTATGCACAGGCTGCGGTGTGGGAATACTGGCATTGGCATCCCCCATCTGGGCGTAGGCAATCATCCCCCCCTTGAGGACAAGCTCTGGTTTTACCCCAAAAAAGCCCGGTCGCCACAAGCACAGATCCGCCAACTTCCCTACTTCCACAGAACCCACATACTGACTAATCCCGTGGGTAATAGCCGGATTGATAGTGTACTTAGCTATGTAGCGCTTCGCCCGGAAATTATCATGGCTGACCCCGGTTGCCTCGCTTAATTGCCCCCGTTGCACTTTCATTTTGTGGGCGGTCTGCCAAGTGCGGATAATCACTTCCCCGACCCTGCCCATCGCCTGAGAATCGGAAGAGATCATACTAAAAGCTCCCAAATCTTGGAGAATATCTTCGGCGGCAATGGTTTCCCGGCGAATTCTAGATTCGGCAAAAGCCACATCTTCGGGAATGGCGGGATCCAAGTGATGGCAGACCATCAGCATATCCAGATGCTCATCGATGGTGTTCACCGTGTAGGGACGGGTGGGATTGGTGGAGGAGGGCAGGACGTTGGCTTCGCCGCAAACCCGGATAATATCGGGCGCATGACCACCCCCGGCTCCTTCGCTGTGGTAGGTATGGATCACCCGATTCTTAAAGGCAGCGATCGTCGCTTCCACGAACCCGGCTTCATTTAAGGTATCTGTATGGATAGCCACCTGGACATCGTACTCATCGGCGACTCCTAGACAGGTATCAATGGCGGCGGGAGTTGTCCCCCAATCTTCATGGAGTTTCAAGCCCATGGCTCCCGCTTGAATCTGCTCCACTAGGGCTTGGGGTTGGCTGCTATTCCCCTTCCCTAACAAGCCAATATTCATGGGTAAGGCATCGATCGCTTGCAGCATCCGGGCTAGATACCAAGGTCCCGGCGTACAGGTAGTAGCGTTTGTCCCCGCCGCCGGCCCCGTGCCGCCGCCCATCATGGTGGTCACTCCAGAAGCGATCGCTACTTCGATCTGTTGGGGACAAATAAAGTGAATATGGCTATCAATGCCCCCTGCCGTTAGGATCATGCCTTCCCCTGCAATCACTTCAGTACCGGGACCAATAATAATATTTACGTTGTCTTGAATATAGGGATTCCCCGCTTTCCCAATCTGGAAAATTCGCCCGGCTTTTACCCCCACATCGGCTTTGACAATGCCCCACCAATCGAGGATCAAAGCATTGGTAATCACCAAATCTACCGCCCCGTCCGCATTGGTAATGGGAGACTGCCCCATGCCATCCCGGATAACTTTCCCGCCGCCAAATTTCACTTCATCGCCGTAGGTAGTTAAATCCTGCTCGACTTCAATAAATAGCTCTGTATCAGCAAGGCGGACTCGATCGCCCGTAGTCGGACCGAAGGTATCAGCGTAGGCTCGGCGGCTCATTCTATAGCTCATGGCATCTCCCAAATTTACCAATTTTCCCAAATTTTAAGGAACACCATACTACTTTTTGTCTAAAAGTGTGCTTAAAAAATCCTATACATTCACTATTACCGAAGACGGGGGAAATTATTCAGGACTGTGATGGCTTGCGGGAAGTTCGGTAACTTCGCTGGCTCTTTTAGCGATCGGGTGCTTCAAGCCCCATTCGTGCATAGCTTCGAGGACAGGATTGAGGCTAGCGCCGAGGGGAGTAAGGGAATATTCGACTTTGGGGGGGACTTGGGGATAGACTTGACGGTGAATGATCCCATCCTCTTCTAATTCCCGCAGTTGTTGAGTGAGCATTTTTTGAGTAATGCCGGGGAGCGATCGATGTAGTTGATTAAAGCGTTGTGTTCCTACAAGTAATTCCCGGAGAATCAGCACCTTCCAACGCCCACCAATGACCCGAAGAGTTGTTTCTACTGCACAGGTGAGCTTGCCTTGGGTTGAGGTCGGGGTTGAGGTCTGAATTGAGGTCTGAATTGAGGTCTGAATTGATGAGTCGGGCGATCGAAGTTCTGTAATAGTTGTTGGCATATTTTGTGACATGGTTTCTCGCATGACTTCTGGACTAATTGCTAGCACAAACTCTTTGACAGTATCTTTTTGGTAAGTATCTTACTTTTAAGTGCATACTTGTGATTTACTCGTCAACTATTCTAGAGTAGATATAAGCAAAAAACAAGGTAAAGAAATTTCTGCTTAACCACAAATAAACACTCAACTAACAAACCCTAAACTTTTACTAACTCAGGACTTACGCATTTGTAGTGTTGTTGCGGGTGCTGTGCGCCCGCAACAACCTCCACAAAGCTAGATGATTGGTTCGCAGTGCGTAAGTCCTATAACTAACACGAGAGCAACCCTATAGAGGAGGAAACACTAATGATTACCCTAAGACGATCGCAAGCCAGAGGACACGCCAATCATGGTTGGTTAGATTCCTACCATACTTTTTCCTTTGCTAGTTACTACGATCCTCAGCACATGAACTTTCGGAGCCTCCGAGTCATCAATGAAGACTGGATTAGTCCCAGCATGGGCTTTGGAACCCATGGACATAAGGATATGGAAATCATTACCTACGTCCTCGAAGGAGCCTTAGAGCATAAGGATAGTATGGGCAACGGTTCAATTATTCGACCGGGGGAAGTGCAACACATGACCGCAGGCACAGGCATCCAACACAGCGAGTTTAACCACTCCGCCACTGACCCCGCCCACCTACTGCAAATCTGGATTCTGCCCGATACCCAAAACCTAACTCCCAGCTATGATCAACGGGCTTTCCCTGTGGCAAAAACTCCGGGGCAACTCCATCCCGTA
>JAAUUE010000061.1 GCA_012031635.1 Coleofasciculaceae cyanobacterium SM2_1_6
TAAATTAGTACTATAGACCACAGTGAAAAATAAAGTGCTAACCCGAATGGCTAAATCTAGAGAGCGGCGAGTGATCGTTAAGAATCCGACCTTAGCAATTATATAACTGTAGGCGGTGGGCTGGGGCAGAACTAGTAGTAACTCTGGCAGCCGGGGCTGGTGGCTGGTAGCTAAACCATCGGCGGAGATACTGACCAATAGAAAAGCAAGGCAGGAAATTAGCAACAACCATCCCATTTGTTGTTTCCAAACTCGGAGGGGAATCCGGGCGGTGATGGTAATCAGAACTAGAAACACGACCATGCCTAAGCGCCAGAGGGGGTCAGCAAGGATCGGGGCTGCTAAAAAGCTCATCAGCCAAGTTAGCTTAATGCGGGAATCTATATAGTGGAGCCAGGTTAGAGGTTGTTCTAGATAAAGTCCGAGGGGGAGCGATCGCAGTAAATCCATAAGCTATGAGCTAATTAAAAAGCGGGTGATGGGACTCGAACCCACGACGTTCACCTTGGGAAGGTGACATTCTACCACTGAATTACACCCGCTTAACTCCTTTCAGGAATGGAGCTATGCGGATTCGAACCGCAGACCCCTTCAATGCCATTGAAGTGCTCTACCAACTGAGCTATAACCCCTTGTGCGTTTACTAATATAGCTGACTAACTGGTTTTAAGTCAAGCTCAATCACAATCAATTGCAAATTTCCTCAGATAATCCTAGGCAACACTACTAATGTAGCCCATATAGTTGTCCATAATAAAATAAACGATCAGCATGGCAGCGGCTGACATGGCAACGAGGGTTCCTGCCAGCATCAGGGAAAATTCCTGTTTGGAGACAGCTTCTTGCATGAGATGTAGAGACCATGCCACAAGAGCCAAAACAAAGATGAGAATCGTAATCAACATATTTTACAATTTGTTACACTTCATCTATTGTAACAGTCTATTTTCTCCCTGCATCACCAAAGTGCAAGCGCTGGGTAATTCTTCTATGAATTAATTTAACCTGTTTGATTAGTCTGCCTAATTAGGCTTCATCGTAGGCTTCTAAATCTAGCAAGTATAGATAGGGTTCAATGAGTTCTGGCCTCTGGAAGGCGATCGATCGCATCAAGTGCCAATCTTGCAATCCTTCAAAAGCATCGGTATAGTCATCTGCCTCTAAACGTGCGGCTAAATTTGCCATCTCTTCCACAGTTACGGCGGAAATATCTTTAGTAGAAAAAGTTGCAGTTGCCATAGCCCTACCCTCCTGAGTCACGAATATTAGCGGGATTCATCTGATACCCAATAGTATTTTACCGTTAACTCTGGGTATTCGTGATCACAAAATTCTGTATTAATTCTAAACTCTCTGAATTAATATTGTGTCCCGTAGAAAACTCGTGATAATCAACGACTACTCCCCAACTACTTAAGGTATTTCTGGTTTCATGGGCGGCGGCTACGGGAACAACGGCATCTTGCTGCCCGTGGACTAGGAGAACGGTTGGAAAACTGGGGCGATCGGGGATGCCTACACCAACGGGTCGGGGTTGGGGATGCAGATAGCCACTGAGAACGATCAAACCTGCGAGAGGCAACTGTAACCCTACATCTAGGGTCATGGCTCCCCCTTGGGAGAAACCACTAAGAATAGTTTTTTCGAGGGGAATAGCTGTAGTTTCTGCTAGAGACTGGAGCCAATCTAGGAGTAATTGCTGACTATTTGGGAGTTCTGAGGGGTTTGGTTGATCTAGGTTGTACCACATCCGTCCGGCTCCGCCGTAGGGATAGGCATAGGGCGCATCAGCAAACAGAAAATAGTAGTCGGGCAAATTAAGAAATTTTGTCATACCTGCGAGATTGTGGCAGTTGGCTCCGTAGCCATGGAGAAAGACGACTAATCCGGCAGCGGGTTTGCGAGAAGCTGGGGGGAAGGCGATCGATTCTAATGTCATAGTTAAATTACCGTAGAAGATTGTTCCAAATCTAGTTTGTGTGTAGTCTCTATTTCTAAGTCTGCACAGGTGGTCACTGAGTCTTGCCAAAGTAAGGTCAAATTTAAAGGTCAAATTTAACTGTGTCTTTCGAGGGCTAATTGAACTAGCCGATCGACCAGTTCGGCAAAAGGAATCCCCGTAGCTGCCCAGAGTTGGGGATACATACTCGTGGCAGTGAAACCCGGCATGGTATTGATTTCATTAATTAACACTTCTCCCGTAGATTCCACATAGAAAAAATCTACCCGTGCTAAGCCAGCACAATCGAGAACCTGAAAGGCAGCGATCGCCATCTCTTGAATTTTTGTGGTCACCTCTGGGGGCAGCTTGGCGGGAATTTCTAAACCGGCTAGACCCTCAGTATATTTAGTTTCGTAGTCATAGAAATCGCTGGTAAAAGTAATTTCTCCCACCACCGAAGCCTTGGGAGTCTCATTGCCCAACACCGCACATTCTACTTCCCGTGCTGTCACTCCTGCTTCCACGATAATCCGGCGATCGTAACTAGCGGCACTATCGAGGGCAGCTTCCAATTCCTGCCGGGTACGGACTTTGCTAATACCCACAGAGGAACCCAAGTTTGCAGGTTTTACAAAGCAGGGATAGCCAAGTTTGGCTTCGATATCATCGCAGAGCTTCGGAAATATACAGGGGTTGGAATAAATTTGCGATCGATTCACCGCCACATACCGCACTTGAGGTAATCCCCCTTGGGCAAACAGCATTTTCATGGCAATCTTATCCATACCCACCGCCGCACCGAGGACTCCCGAACCCACAAAGGGGACTTGCAATAATTTTAATAATCCCTGCACCGTACCATCTTCCCCGTTTGGTCCGTGGAGGATGGGGAACCACACATCAATTTTGCCAGAATCTAAAGTCCCAGAAGTTTCCGGGTCGGGATCAGTTTGGGTGAGGGCTGTTGCTTGGGTCAAAATTGCCAAAGGAGCCGCCGATGCTTCCTCCGATAGCTGGAGAGCTTGCCCAGAACTCAAGACCTGTTGAGCCAAATTACCCGCCTGCCATTGCCCATCTTTCTGGATATAAAAGGGCTGTAATTCGTACTTAGAGCTATTTTCTCCTAAACTCAGCGCCTGAGCGATCGCCCGGGCCGAACTAATAGACACCTCATGCTCGCCGGAACAACCCCCAAACAACAAACCAACTCGAACCTTAGTCATGCGATCGCTCCCTACACTTTTTCTGGAAATATTCTTAGAATACTAGGGCATAGTTGCCAAATCCTGAACAAAATCATGTCATCTCCCCCTGAACTTCCCCAAAAATTATCCATCTCGCCCCTAATTCGTCTCACCCTGATTCTGCTCTACATTGCCCTGATTGTTCCCCTACCCTTCTTGGCAACCGCCACCCATGCGCCCATCTCTCCCAACATCCTCTGGATTGGCTCCGCTCTGGGCTTGGTATTGGTCTACGCTGCCCTGAGTGAACAGGTGATCTTAGATGAAGAAAAAATTCAAGTCACCTATCCCCAGGGGATTGCTTGGCTATTTCGCCGGGGCTGGCAGTTACCTTGGGCAGAAATTAAGGATATCAAAATGCGAACCACAGGGCAGGGTGGGATAGTCTACTATTTCACTAGTAAATCTTCACCCCAAGCCTACCTATTACCCATGCGAGTGGTGGGTTTCACCAAGTTAGTTAACGTAATTCAAGCCAAAACCGGGATTGATACCCAAGATTTGCGCCCCCTTGCTCAACCGTGGATGTACATTATTCTTTTGGGGTTTAGTTTGCTGTTGTTGCTAATGGATGGTTGGACGATCGCCACCGCCCTATCCATTCAATAAAGTTTTCATGACCCTTGAATATATTCCTAGGAATGCTATTATATTCTTAGGAATGTTTATGGAGGCTTTATGACACTTTCTCGACGTAACTTTATTCTGATTGCTGGTTCTTCAGCCGTGATTATGGCAGCAGGCAAGACGGCGATCGACCTAGACAAAATGCCCTCAACGGCGATCGCTGCCTGGTCAGAACCTAAGTCTTCTGAAACAGATCTGCGTAAACGCCTAATATCCTATGCAATTTTGGCTCCCAATCCCCATAACTTGCAATCTTGGCTCGTTGACCTCCGCAAACCGGAGCAAATTGACTTGTATTGCGATCGCACCCGACTGCTGCCCCAAACCGACCCATTTTCCCGGCAGATTTTGATTGGGCATGGAACCTTTCTGGAATTGTTGGATATTGCCGCCAGTGCCGAAGGCTACCGAACAGAGATCACCTACTTTCCTCAGGGTGAGTTTGCCGAACAAGTTGACGATCGCCCAGTTGCCTCAATTCGTCTCCTCCCCGATCCAAGCCGGGAACCCGATCCCCTATTTAAACAAATTCTGCAACGACGCAGTACCAAAATTCCCTTTGATATGACAAAACCCCTCCTGCCTGAGCATGAACAAGGGTTAGCCACCGCCTACACTGACCCTAGCTGCCAACTTAGCGTGGCTACCGATCAACCACTAGTCTTGGGTTTACAGGGCATTGTGCAAGCAGCGATGGAAATTGAAACTCGAACATCCGAGACCCATCAGGAAAGTGTAGATTTAATGCGAATTGGCGCTCAGGAAGTTGAGCAGTATCGTGATGGCATTGACCTAACCGGAGCCTTGATCGGCTGGGGGCGCTTATTTGGCATCGTCAACAGAAAAAATCTCGCTGATCCTACCTCCTCAGCATTTCAATCTGGGGTGACAATGTATCGTAATATGGCACAAGCAACACCAGCCTTTGCATGGATAACCACAGGCAATAATAGTCGTATAACTCAGTTGCGAGCTGGTCGAGCCTATGCACGGCTAAACCTCAAGGCGACTGCCCTAGGAGTTGCCATCCACCCAATGAGCCAAGTGCTTCAGGAATATCAAAAGATGCAAGCCCTGCAACAAGGGTTTTTAACAATGCTAAATATTCCTCAAGGATCTACGGTACAGATGTTAGTCAGAGTAGGTTATGCTCAACAAACAGAACCTTCTCCTCGTCGAGACTTGCAAGATTTGCTACTAACTTAAAAAGCTATGAATGGTCATGATCCTGAAAAACTAAAACAAGTGCTGGTCTGGATTGCGGTTACTAACCAATTAACGACAACACGATTCAATCACCTGATGACTGAGAATAGTTTGCCCTTACCTCAGTTCTCCATGCTGAATCATTTTAGCCGCAATCCCCAGCAAGGTCAGACCGTTACCCAACTTACTTCAGCTTTTCAGGCAAATCAACCAGCCATTACCAAAACAGTACAGCACCTGATTAAGAAGGGCTATTTAGATGTTCAGGGCAGTCAGGAAGATAAGCGAGTTAAGTATCACTTCATTACCAAGGCAGGGTTGGAAGCCCATCGTCAGGCGATCGCCCACATCATGCCCGATGCCCAACTGATTTTTGCAGAATGGAGTCCTGAAGAAGTTGATACCTTACATCAGTCTTTGTTTCGTCTCAAGAATTGGCTTGATGACCATAGAGATACTGTAGGCAATCATCAAGGTGAAGTATTATAGCAGTTCTTAATCTAGTGAGATACAGTCAACTGTAGGGGCGCAAGGCTTTGCGTCTTCAAGGTGTACCACAGCAAAATGAGAGTTGCTATATCAAAGTCAAATCTGCAAATACAGGGATGCCTTTTAGCGAGACACTTCGGCAAAGCCTACCTAGAAATTTCTGGTTTACCCCACTTACCACAGCTTTTTGACTTGGCATAATCAAAGCATGTTGAATAAAACATCTTATGTACAGATTATCCAGACCAAAATTCAACCAAAATTCAAAGGAGGTAGAAACTATGAATATTATTCGTTTTCAACCCATCTTCTCGGAAATGGAAACTCTCCGCCGTCAAGTAGACCAAATTTTTGATGACTTGGTAACTAATTCCCACAATGGCAACCAGCGAGATAGTCTTGGTTACTGGAAACCAGCGATCGAACTCCAAGACCACGGTAGTCAATATCTGCTCCGGGCGATTCTTCCCGGTATTGATGGTCAAGATTTAGATATCCAAGTTACCAAAGATGCGGTAGTAATTTCTGGGGAAATTCGCTCTAGCCAATCTGTAAGTTCAGAAACCAGTGAAACTACAGAATCTGAGCAGCCCCGCAAATACATCCACTCCGAGTTTAACTATGGCAAATTCCAACGGGTAATCCCCCTGCCCAGCAGCGTCGTCAATGACCAAGTGGGAGCCAAATTTGAACAAGGTATCCTCACTCTGACTCTGCCCAAACAGGAAGCCCAGCAAGTAGTCAAAATCAAGCTAGGAGCGCAAGATGTCGCCAATCTTCCCGAAGCGGAGAAAAACTAAATTAAATATAGCAAAGACTGAGATAGTGAAGAAGGTTTAAGTTGCGAACCCCCCGCACTGCGGGGGGTTCGCAACTCTTATTTTGTCCTAGCTATATCTTTCTTTGCTATAGGTTGCTGATTAATTAACTAACTAATTAACAGCTTTGGGGGAGCTACGCAGACTGGCTCCCATTCCTATTGCTCCCCAAACCATTGCTAGACCATGACTCCAGTAGGCAAGCAATCCCTGATTCACAGGGACAGTGGATAACTGGCCGATACCGTAGGCTAATTGCTGAACAAACCACCAGAAGCCAAAAAATAGGGCGGGTAATTCTAGGGGAATAAAAACAAACCCCAAGGGTAGGATAGTGGCGATTTTCGCCCTTGGAAAGGCAACTAGGTAGGCGCCGATGATGGCAGCGATCGAGCCATTAGTTCCCACCAAGGGAGTCTCTAATTGAGTATCTATCAGCACTTGTAGTAATCCAGTGAATATCCCCATGCCCACAAAAATAGAAGAAACCTACCGCTTCCCCAGTAAGATTCTAGTCGCCGTCCAAATACCCACAAAAAAATCCCATTCCCCAAGATTTGAGCAAAACTGCTATGGAGGAAAAGGCTCTTAACTAAGGAACTAGCTACCAACACCCAAGCAACCCCGGCGGCGGGATTGTTTCCCCCCACGACTTCACCCGTCACGGCAACCAAGCGACTAGGAATAAGACCCCACCCCAGCAAAACAGGCTCTAATTGCTCGATCGCACTCAGATGGACTTGCCAAGCAAACAATCCCAGAATCAAACCCAGCAAACTGTAGGTAACAAAAGGGCGGGGCGGGGTGGGGAGATTATCTGTGAGGGGAATCATAGAGATGAGTTCCAGGTACTACTTTTGGATCACCGCTAGAGTTGCCCCTTGGTAGTAATGATTGAGAATCTGTTGGTAGTTGGTTCCTTGGGAAGCCAGATTAAAAGCACCCCATTGGCTCATACCGATGCCGTGACCGAAGCCCTTCCCTTGGAGTTGGAAACCATCAGTAGTGCGGACAGGAGTGAGTAACAGACTCTTCAGGTTCAAAGCTCGGCGGAAGGCTTCCCCATCCATATTCCGAGTTCCCTGAGTTCCCCGGATTTGCAGAGCTTCAATTCTGCCATTGCGGGTGGTTTTGGTAGGGACGATTTCTGTTACTTGTCCCACACCGCTTAATTTGCCGCTAATCTCGCTACGAGAGAAGGATTCAATCCATTGGTAACTGGGGGTTCCTTGATCAAAATCCGGCACACCCCGGAGATAAGGCAACGGCTCCATCCACACATCTTCCACGTTTTCGGTATGTCCCCCCGAAGAAGCATGATAAACCGCCAGAATCAATTCTCCGTTATGGATCAACACCTGCCCAGTAGTGGCAGCGACGGCGGCTTGGGTGGTATTGGTTTCCGAGTTTAAGCCTTTATAAACCTGATGCATGGTGGTGTTGCCCAGATCGTAGAGGGGAGTTGCCGATTTCGATCGCTCCCGGAGGGCGTAGGTACGGGCAGCCACCGCTTGGGCTTTGAGGGATTCTAGGGGCCAGCTAGGGATCATTTCCGCACCAACTACACTGGCGAGGTACTGCTCCATGTCCACATGGTTAATGGCAACTAGCCCATCTCCGGTGGAGACAACTTGAGTTCTGCCCCGATACCAGCGATCGTCAATCCACACATAACCATCGGCACTAGGTTCAATCCACAAGGCTCCAGCCTGCCAATTGCCAAGGGCAACATTCCCGCCCCTAGGCACGGCACTAAAAGAATTCATGCCAGCAATTTTGCCTACTTCTTCCCCTGCCTCGTTACGGACGATCGCCTCAGTGGAACTTCCTAGTTGGACTTGGCGGACTCCCTTCTCCACCGCCACCCGCAATTCCAAGGCAGCAGCAGGGGCAATCAAAGCCACCCAGACAATGAGAGATAACCACCAATGGCGGCGACCTAGTTTACCTAGCTTAGTTAGGTGTTGGAGCCAAGGTAAAAATGAAGTTGATAAGGAGTTGGATACCATTGTTGTCTTTATGTTGTCTTTTTTTGATGTGTTTTATCGGCAATAATGGGTTTAGTTGTACCACATTATTTCTGTTGTTGGGCAAATATTGGGCAAATATTGGGCAAATATTGGGCAAAGGCTTGAGTGAATATTTGCGCAAACACTGTTTAATATTACTCAAGTTAATATTACTCAAGGCTTAAGTATGCCTCAGAATCTTGCGATTACCACAACAATCTTCCCTGAGAAGGACTGCTCAAGAGTTAAGTTCCCCAAAAGGCACCATGACATGAATTTATGAACTGATTTATAGCAGTCCTAAATGATTTCACCCGCCGGCGGCGGGCGAAATCACCTCCCAGAAGCAATCTAATTTAGAAAATGATTGAGGATCGCTATATGAACTGATTACAATTGCGGCTGAGTCTGGGAAACTGGGGATAAATCAGAAAACCCACGCTTTTTGGACGTGGGCGGCTCAAAAATTTGGAGAAAAGCATCAAACTATATTGTCAAGATTTGTCAGAACATTGATTACAGGTTATTGGAGCAGTAGCAAATAGGACTGGACAGCATTAATCGCTGGGGCGGTGGCTCCGGCAATAGGTGCACCCGAAGCGACATAATTACTGACGATCGGTGCAGCAAAGTTCCACGTTACTCTATTGCCCACGGCGGTGGTGGCGGACCAATTGGTTACACTAGTGACAGTTAAGGCTCCCTGATAGTAGGCATTCACTAGACGCTGAGAAACTCTGGCTAAGTTGGCATTCCCCGCCACAAATTTCGCTGCCCATCGATCGAGAAATACGTTAGAAACCCCCCCAGAGGCAGATTCCATAGCTGATTCATCCAGATCAACAAAGAGATGACTGAGATCGGTATGTATGGTCATAGGTTTTATTGATTTTGAGATTTTGGCTCCTAGAAAAGCGAGTAGTGGTTGCTTTCCTGAGGATTAATAGTTGGTGGATTCCCCCGATCGAAGTGCGTAAGAAGCTAGGTACAAAAGGTAATTACCAAAATATTTACCAAAATGCTTACCAAAATGTTTACCAAAATATTACCTAGCAACAGGATTGATGCCCCAACTGTGTAAATCTATAGAAACTTATACAAGCCTAACTTAGCATTTTACCAAAAAAATGAGCCTAAAATCCCTATCTCTTCAGGACGGTCTCAACTTTATGAGGATGTCTAAAGAGCATTTATTGAGCCTTGGCAACTAAAGTTGCAGCTACAGGAGCAAAACCTGCCTACGCAGGTTAATAAAATCCTTGAGTTTCGGTTAGTCCTCGCACCATCTGAACTTTGTTCTTGGAATTACGGTTGCTCTTCGAGAAACTACTACGCATCTACAACCACCAGAAACTTTTAAAGCATCTTCTTAAATCAGCTCCGGGCAGAAGTGGTTTCACGGCGAGGACATTATTGTATGCTAGGATTGAGCTTGCAGAAATAGAATATTCTCCAACTACTTGATATCTGGTAGTTTTATGATTTTTGCAGACTTTAAAACTCAGAAATTCTTGCTAATTTACCCAATTTTAAGCTGGGTGACGGCGATGAAAATTCTCAAAAAGTATTGATTCCTAGTAATTTTTAACGTAATAACTTCTGACGTAGTAATTCATGGCTAAGTCTGTAAAGCGTATTGGCAATTGGATCTATGGATGGCTCCTAGTCCCGGCGGTGCTGGGGGTAGGAGCGTGGCAGGGTTGGGCTTGGTGGAGTTGGGTGAGCGCTCCAGTCTTGACAGAAGTGACTGCTAATCAACCAAAAGAAATAGAGATTGAAGTATCACCGGGAACGGGCAGCCAACAAATTGGCAATGATCTCCAAGCCGCCGGGGTAATTCGCTCTAGTACAGCATGGCGGATTTGGTATCAAGTCCTCAAATTTCAAGATAAACAAGGTGACTTCCAGTCGGGAACCTACACAGTTTCACCCACGGATTCCCTGCCTGCGATCGCCCAAAAAATTTGGCGAGGCACGATCGTGGAGACTAGTTACACGATTCCTGAAGGTTGGTCTCGGCAGCAGATGGCAGAGTATTTTGAAGCTCAAGGATTTTTCTCTGCGGCTGATTTCATTCAAGCTACTAACCAAATTCCCAGAGATAAATTTCCATGGCTCCCAGAGGGTTTGCCCCACCTCGAAGGATTCCTCTACCCTGATACTTACCAATTATCAAAGGAAGGGATTACTCCAGAAAAAGTAGTCGAGCAAATGCTGGCGCAGTTTCAAACCGTCGCCCTACCCATCTATGAACAGGGGCAAACACAACTGAGTTTTCTGGAATGGGTAAAACTTGCCAGTATTGTGGAAAAAGAAGCGGTGATTGCCAGTGAGAGACCAATTATTGCCGGGATTTTTCTAGAGCGCCTGCGCCGGGGCATGAACCTAGAAACTGACCCCACGGTGGAGTATGGTTTGGGGATTAAACAAACGGCAGACCAGCCCTTGACCCTCAACCAAGTCAGGACTCCCAATCCCTACAATACTTATATGAATCCGGGTTTACCGCCGACGGCGATCGCCAGCCCCGGACTGGCTAGTCTCCAAGCAACTCTCCAACCCCAACAAACTGAATACCTATTTTTTGTGGCTCGCTATGATGGCAGTCATGTCTTTAGCAAAACCTACGCAGAACATGATGCCGCTGCCCTAGCGATCCGGCAGCAAAGAGACGGAGTTCAATCTGCTCCCAATTCTCAATCACTTCCCCCCGCAAGTCCCCAATGAATAACTCAGAACCCAGTTTGATAAATAATTCTAGCCATAATTCCAAGTTTGTGTGGCTCAAGCATTTACAGCCAGACTTAATTTTGGGGGGGTCTATTTTGTCCCTCACTCCCCAAATCTTGGCAGAGCATCAATTGCAAGGGTTGATTTTAGATGTGGATGATACCCTTGTCCCCTTTAAGCGGAGTTTTGCTTCGGGAGAATTAATCGAATGGGTGACTCAAATTCGGCAGACAGCGGACATTTGGCTCGTAAGTAATAATCTCCATCAAAATCGGATTAGCACGATCGCTGATTCCTTGAATTTGCCCTACCTCCACGGAGCTGGAAAACCCTCCCGCCGCAAGCTCCGCCAAGCCCTCACCGCTATGAACCTCCCGGCTCACCAGGTAGCCATGGTGGGCGATCGCCTCTTTACCGATGTGATTGCTGGCAACCGCCTAGGTCTATTCACAATTTGGGTAGAGCCGATCATGGCTAAACAGTTTACTACTCCTTCTCTGAGAAACCTAGAAGTGTGGCTCTCCCTGAGTTTGGGGGTTACTCTCCATTCCCCACACAAAACTTAAATAAACAATATATTTATCAAGGAAAATAAATATAAAGAAAATATAAAAAAACACTTTTTAGGTCATCTCATCTGGCATAGTATTAAAAGATACAAATGGGGTCAGCAGATATAAAGACCCTACTTATAAAACCACTATAAATTCTGAGAAAGCGCTGGTATCCACCTATAGGGTATTGGTGCTTTCTCCTATGGAATCTCCTTAGTAGTGTGGGCGTTGCCCACTTACGCCACCAATAGTACATAAAGCCTTATTTTGGATAAGTCCCAGCCAAAATAAAATATATAGACCTAATGACCAGCTATGCCAACGCTCCAAACCCTAGTTATTAAAATTGGCACTTCTAGCCTGACTCACCCAGTCACGGGGCAGCTAGCCCTCTCGACGATCGCCAGTCTGGTGGAAACCCTCAGTGAGTTGCGCCACATGGGTTATCAGGTGGTGTTAGTTTCCTCTGGGGCTGTGGGGGTGGGGCGGACACGCCTGGGGCTAAAAACTCGCCCCAAGACTCTTTCCCTGAAGCAGGCGGTGGCGGCGGTGGGGCAAGGCAGATTAATGCGGGTCTATGATGATCTGTTTAGTTCCCTGGGGCAGACGATCGCCCAGGTATTACTTACCCGCCGAGATTTTGTCCAGCGTAGTTGCTATGTAAATATTTCCAATACTTTTCAAGAGCTATTACAACTGGGAGTCATTCCCATCATTAACGAAAATGATACGGTCTCCACCGAAGAACTCCGGTTTGGGGACAATGATAGTTTGTCGGCGATGGTGGCAAGTTTGATTGAGGCGGATTGGTTATTTCTGCTCACGGATGTCGATCGCCTCTATTCGGCGGATCCTCGATCGCACCCCGATGCGGAACCCATTATTTCCGTAAGTGATATTGCGGCGGTGACGGAACAGGTAGAAGTGGGGGATAGTGGCTCCAGTTGGGGAACAGGGGGCATGGTGACGAAAATTAATGCGGCAACCACAGCCACCAGCGCCGGAGTCCGTACGGTGATCACCGAGGGCAAGTATCCTCAAAATATTCTCAAAATTCTCCAAGGAGAAGCTATTGGCACACAGTTTCTGCCCCAGCCTTCGATCGGCAATGCCCGGAAACGCTGGATCGCCCACGGCTTAGTCCCCCTCGGCAAAATTTACCTAGACCAAGGAGCAGTACAAGCCATTATTGACAAGGGCAAATCTCTCTTGGCGGCAGGAATTACCAAGGTAGAGGGAGAATTTCTACCCGGAGAGGCGGTGCAGCTATGCGATCCCTTGGGAGAAGAAGTGGCGAGGGGTTTAGTCAACTATGGCAGCGAGGAATTACAGCAAATTCAGGGACAACGCTCGATCGACATCCCGCAAATTCTCGGCTACATGGGTGCAGAAACCGTAATTCACCGAGATAACTTAGTCCTACTCTAGGTAATTAATTTTCTACTTCATGAAAATAACTGTAATCAATGTAGCGTTGTCCATCGCTGGTGCGGTAAATAATATCGACAAATTGTTGATTCCAAAGAATTTCTTCGGCAGTGTAAAGGTGGCGAGCATGAACCATTTGGGCGAGGGTTTCATCCAGACCACTTAGGGAAATGGTGATCACACTTTTGGTAGCTAATAAAGATTCGGCAGTCATGCCATAGAGGGGGCTAGACACATTAATGGGGTGCATCACCATCCAAGTTGCTATAAAACTGGGACTCCGACTTCTTACTAGTTCGAGGTCATGAATTTTCAAGACAAATTTACCTTCAGCGCTGACTTCTTCTCGAATCAAATAAACCCGTAACTGCGCTTCTAAAATATGATTATGGCGTTGGTTAGCCGCCCGGAATATCAGGGTAGGGACTCCTTCGTGGGTGGTGATGACGGCGACTCGACTGAAGAGAACCCGGGTGGTGGGGTGAGAAAAGCGGGCAAAGGCTAGCCCCGTTAACATAGCAATACTGACGAGGGAAGTGAAAGCCTCTAGAGTAACGCAGGTATTTGCATAGCTGGTTTGGGGATACATGGCTCCATAACCGATCGAGGCAAAGGTCTGGACGCTGAAGAAAAAAGCATCAAGGAAAGAACCGGGCTGGGCCTTGGCAATATTATCGTCACCTACTAAATAGGCAAGGGCAAAAATAATGTTAATAGTCAGGTAGAGGAGGGCGCTCAGGCAGATAAACCCTTGCCAAGGAATTGCTAATAGTAGATGGTAGGGGTCTCGCCAGTAGGAGTGCCACAGCCCCATCCCCGGCATGAAAAATCTGCCATTCTGCGATCGAATCATTACCCGCACAGATTTCTGTTTTTGTTTAGCTCTGGAAAATATCTGCATAGCTTCCCCCTCTGCTCCTGCTTTTGTTTTAGCATAAGCCATAATTGTCTTAGGGGTGGTTACCTTCCGATCGCTAAGTCTAGCTGTGCCTGTTCGATCAATGCATCCCGTTAATCTGGCTAGTGACTCCACTACTACCCCCGTGAGTTGGTCGATCGACTCTACTCCCATGCCCCTAGATGTCGATCGATCTCAATTAGCCACAGACCAACAACAAGCCCAAGCTGTCCTCATGGCTCAGGGCAGCACAGGTCAGAACGTGCGAGTCTTGGCCGCAGTATTGACTGGGAGAGAAATTTATCCCCTGCCTGCTGCTGCAACTAGAGCTACAGGAGCGATCGGGGCGGCTTTAGCTGGCGATCGTTTAGTCGGTCGGGGCAGTTTTCCTGATCTAAGTACTCCTCTGAGAGATTACGCCACCGATTCCCTAATTCCCCCCAGCCCGAATATCACCTCCGCCGCCCACATTCACCGGGGAACCGCCGCAGACAATGAATCCTTCCAGTATGCCTTGACCGTAGAACTTGAACCCAGTGGTCTGAATGGGAAAATCAAGGGCGAATATATGTTGACGACGGAACAGATTCAGGCTCTGGGCAACGATGGACTTTATGTCGATATGCACACCAGAGGTTTCCGGGGTATGCTTAAACCCTACTAATATCTAAAAAGTTGACCACAGGAGCGCAAGGCTCCGCGCCCTTACCCAGATTTTTATGCAAAGCAGCCATTTAGGGAAGAAGAAATGGTAAACATTCTTGAAGTTTTGTTAAGATATAAGAAACAATTCTAAATTTTCTGCCCTATGTCTAGTCTCTCTACCCCAGAAAAAACACCAGAAAAAACTACTCCCATCACCAGCTACAGCCGTAGTGACTGGCAACAGGGCTACCTCTCCCAGCCCCAAGAATTTGATTACCCCATCACCGAAATCACCGGGACAATTCCCCCAGAGCTTCAAGGAACTCTCCTTCGCAATGGTCCTGGACTCCTCGATATCAACGGGCAGAACATTCATCATCCCTTCGATGGTGATGGCTTGATCACCGCCCTGAGTATTAAAGATGGACAGGCTCACCTCAAAAGTCGCTATGTGCAAACGGCGGGTTATATTGCCGAACAAGCGGCGGGAAAAATCCTCTACCGGGGCGTATTCGGCACCCAAAAAGCCGGAGGCTGGCTGGCGAATATTTTTGATTTTCAACTAAAGAATATTGCCAATACTAATATTATTTACTGGGGCGATAAACTCCTTGCGCTCTGGGAAGCCGCCCAACCCCACCGCCTCGATCCCCAGACCCTAGATACTTTGGGTTTAGATGACTTGAATGGAGTTTTAGCACCGGGAGATGCCTTTGCAGCCCATCCCCGCATTGTGGACGATCGCCTGATTAACTTTGCCGTGAGTCCCGGACTTTCTAGCAAAATTACCATCTATGAGTTCGATCGAGCCGGGAAACTGCTCCAAAAAAGAAACCGTAGTGTCCCCGGATTTTCCTTTATCCATGATTTTGTAGTCACAGAAAATTATTACCTCTTCTTCCAAAACCCCGTAACTTTCAATCCCCTACCCTTTGCCTTTGGTATCCGTGGTGCTGGTGAATGTGTGGGCTTTGATGCCTCGAAACCAACCAAGATTTTAGTGATTCCCCGTCACGAAGCCCAGCCAGAAAATTCTGCCGCAACTCCCCCTATCTTCTCCCTAGAAACCAGAGCCGGATTTGTATTTCATCATGCCAATGCTTGGGAAGCTGAAGGCAAAGTTTATGTAGACTCCATTTGCTACGAATCTTTTCCTGACGTGGAGCCGGGCAGCGATTTTCGGGAGATTGATTTTGCTAGTCTTGATCCGGGGCAGTTATGGCGGTTTAGCTTAGATTTGGAAACTGGAGTGGTCGATCGCACCCTCCTCGAACCCCGATGCTGCGAATTTCCGGCAACCAATCCCCAAAATGTAGGTAAACCCTACCGCTATCTCTACCTAGGGGCGGGAATGCAACCCACGGGGAACGCTCCTTTGCAGCAAATCCTGAAATTAGACCTTGCCACAAACACTAGACAATTTTGGCATGGGGGCGATCGATGTTTTGTCAGCGAACCCATCTTTGTTCCCCATCCCCAAGCTACGGCAGAAGATCAGGGTTGGGTTTTGAGCGTGGTCTATGATGCGAGTCGGCATCGCTCCGATGTGATCATCCTTGATGCCCAGAATCTCAGCAATCCTGTGGCAAAACTCCACCTGCAACACCACATCCCCTACGGGCTGCACGGTAGTTGGGTAGAGCATAACTTTTAGTTTGGGATTATAGCAGTCCTAAATGATTTTACCCGCCGCCGGCGGGGGGAATAACAGACCAGAAGCAATCTAATTTAGAAAATGATTTAGGATCGCTATAGTTATAGTCATTGCCATAGTAGTAGTCGAGTGGAACCCCGGCAGCGCCGGGGTTCCACTCCAAAAATTCTCCTAACCAGCTTGGCGGTTACTATAGTTTGGGATTGATTAATTTTAGATTAATTAATTTTGGATTAACTATCCTTAACTATCCTTAACCCCCTCTAAGACTTCTGATAAAATCAAGGCATATACTTACTATTGTTATTCCTATGACTCAACGTGATAATTTTGGTGGCGGTTTTTTTGCTGGGGGGCGATACTTGGGGCGGTTGTAATTGGGGGGGGTAATTGGGGCGATCGTGGCGGGCGATCGATCTCCGAGTCTAGAAGAATCTCCCGCACAAGAAACCAAGAGTAAGCGTCTCCGAGTCAGAACCAGAGAGATGAAAGCCGAGGAAGGAATCGAAGCTGCGCGCCGGAGTCTTGAGGATAAAATTGCCCAACTCAACTCCACCATCGATGATGTCCGCCAGCAGCTAGGCTCAGTAAATGGTAGTGTTAGTAATGCCGAACCAGATTAATAATCATGGTTAAAATGCCCTAATCAAGATAGTATTTTTAGTTAGACAAGAAAGAATAGACCTCTTGCGTGAATCATGACCCTCACCCTAAATCCCTCTCCCTAGGGAGAGGGACTTTCCTCTT
>JAAUUE010000062.1 GCA_012031635.1 Coleofasciculaceae cyanobacterium SM2_1_6
GCTTGGGTGGGTAGTGATTGTATTTGAGGGGGGTTGAGTATTTTTGTACTCAGGGAAAATACTGATTAGGTCAGGGTTTAAAGCTGTTTTTAGTTGTTTTTGGAGAAAACTGCCCTGTACTCAAAAAGTCCTTAAAGAAGCTCGAAAATCTTCGGCAGCAGGAGATTTTTATGTTTTTTTTGATTGCGATTGATTAACTTTTAGAAATATTTAGAAATATTTGGTTAAAGAAAACTGTAATTAAAGTTTTACAGATTAATTCCGTATCTAATTTAACATTTTTCAGAAATATAGCGATCAATTGTAATCATTTTTTGACTTTGTTCTCTACGAACATAATATATTTTGAATTTTAACATTACAAATAGATACTTTTGATACAAAAATGATCCAAAAAATCTAATTTGAGTACAAACTAATAACCATTTATTTTGCTGATTTAGTGGCTATAAAGCTGACAGATAAAGGGTTTGACCCTGAGTACATAAAATACTTATCCCTAGTCCGTTAAATACTCGTACCCCACCCCAAAAAAGCTAGTACCCCACCCCGTTAAAAATTTTAAACCCTTACTAGATTTGGGTTTCAGCCTTGAGTACATTTCTAATAGTTTTAATAATCTTAAGGGGCTGTCATTTTGACCCGATTTTTTCCCCACCTGATATAAGCAGGGGAACAACACATAAAAATATAATTGGCGATCGAACAGCAAGGCTGCACCCCAAACCTTGTCCTTGTCTTCCCCTTCCTCAACCTTCTAGAACTAGCTTCGTTGCCGAGCCTCTGGCGATCGAACTGCCGACTAGAGGAGTCCCCCGGCTGGGAGATACAAGTTCTGTTTACTGATCCTCAATTAGCTAGGTTAACGTGAGTTCGATGCTCAGAAATACCCCTCATCCCCCAACCCCTTCTCCCTCAAGGGGAGAAGGGGAGTAAGACTAATTTTTCTTGTTCCCTCCCCCGTTCTGGGTGAGGGTGAGGGCTTCAGATTTTGTCGAACTCACGTTAGGTTAATTAGCTAGGTTGATCACACTGTTTGCGAGGTAACTCCTATGTCTCTTTTTTCTTCAGGAAATCCTAGTCCTGACCCAGTTAATTTCCAAAGAAATAGGAATATCTCGGCTCCCTATGTTGGCAAGCTGGCTGAGGGCGATCGTTGGCAGCTTTGCTATCAGGAATTTGCTCGGAATAGTAATCACAGGTTGATTCATTTTTTGCAGCATCAACTGGCTATTTTACCTGCGGAAATTGAGATGTTACTGCGGCATCCTGAACAAGCTCATGCTCCTTTTCCTATGCTGTTGTGGCAGTATGGTTTAATCTCTCTGCCCCAACTAACTCAAATTTTTGATTGGCTAGAAAAACAACTTTAACTTTGTACTTTAACTTTGTAGTAGTAAATCAAAATCTATGCCTCAAATACTAATTATTAACCCCCTTTAGGAGTCATGATGCTGATAATTTTATTGACGATCGGTGCTTTATTTACTATCACTTTAACCACTAATTATTTCATGCTCGAAGTAATCTATAAAGATACTTTGAGCAAACCAAAATCTGCTCCCTAGGTATTAACATAACTATCCCTATTGTTCTATGAAAAACCAACGAATTCAAATTAACGATACAACCCTACGGGACGGAGAACAGGCGGCCGGGATTGCCTTTAATCGCCAAGAAAAAATTGCGATCGCTACTTTTCTGGATGCCATTGGGGTCTCAGAACTAGAGGTCGGGATTCCCGCCATGGGAGATGAAGAAGTCGACTCGATCCGGGCGATCGTGGATCTCGGCTTGCAAGCACAACTCCTGGGGTGGAATCGGGCTACCAAGGCAGATATTCAAGCCTCCCTAGACTGCGGACTGCGCCGGGTGCATATTTCTGTCCCCGTTTCTGAGATTCAGATTGCCGCCAAATTTCATGGGCAGTGGCAAGTCATGCTCGATCGCCTCCAAGATGTGATCAACTTTGCCCTAGATCAGGGTTTGGCCGTCTCCGTGGGCGGGGAAGACTCCTCTAGAGCCGATCGCTCCTTTCTCCTTGATGTGGCGGCTTTTGCCCAAGAGTGGGGAGCTTTTCGGTTTCGCTTCTGTGACACCGTGGGCATTCTGGATCCCCTGACCACCTACAAGAAAGTGCAGGATCTCGTCTCCCATCTGACCATCCCCATCGAAATGCACACCCACAATGACCTCGGACTCGCCACGGCTAATGCCCTTGCTGGGCTGCAAGCCGGAGCTTTATCGGCGAATACCACCGTGAATGGCTTGGGGGAACGAGCGGGGAATGCGGCGCTAGAGGAAGTGGTCATGGCTCTCAAACACATTCATGGGGTGCAACTGGGGCTGGATACGACCCGTCTGTTGGAACTCTCCCGTCTGGTGGCCAGTGCTTCCCGGTGTCCCGTGCCGCCTTGGAAAGCGATCGTCGGCGAAAATGCCTTTGCCCATGAATCGGGAATTCATACCCACGGAGTACTACAAAATCCCGTCACCTACGAACCCTTTGCCCCAGAGGAGGTGGGGTGGGAACGCCGTCTTGTGGTCGGCAAACATTCGGGACGACATCTGCTCGTGAGTTTGCTGCAACAACAGCATATTTTTCTTCGCCCCGAAGAAATCGAAGCACTCTTGGCAGCCGTGCGGTCTCAAGCCGTGCAGATGAAACGGAGTCTCACCCATGACGAGCTGTTAAGTTTAATTCCCCCAGAAAAATCCTATGCCCATGTCTACTGATGAAATTGAAATCGATTCTCCCCGGGCTTTGAGATTGGTCAGAAAGTCCGAGTGCTCAAACTAATCCGCAATGACGGGACTTTTCCCGGCAAGGAGATTGGGGCGACCTTAGCCAAAAAGGGCGATGTGGGCTACGTGGTGAATATTGGGACTTTTTTACAAAGCTCCTACATCTACAGCGTACACTTCATGACCACGGGGCATATTGTCGGTTGCCTCAAAAAAGAACTAGAACTTGTGCCCGCCCCTAGGCCTACTAACTCTGAGGAAAAAATATGAAAGTAATGCTCCGCCGAAATTCTGCTGGACACTTAGTCGTCTATGTTGCCAAAAAAGATTTGGAAGAAGAGGTGGTCAAGGAGGTAGATTCAGACCAAGAAAAATTTCTGACCCTTGCCAATGGCTGGGAGTTGGCGATCGCCGGCTTAGAATCTCCCTTGAAGTTGCCAAAAACAGTGGAAGCGCGGCGTATTACTTAAGGGGCGAGTTTAGCGTATAATTACCCATCATTGATATTGCAGCAACTCTGAGTTTTTCTGCCCCAAATTCTTTTTTGTTTCCTTGACTTATCAAAAGGTTGTTGATGAGTCTTTTGAAGTTTGTAAAAAAACTTTATAAGCTTAAAAGTACTAAAACTCTTGAAGAGTAGGAATTTTAGTATTTATTTCTTAATATTTAAATACTTTTGTAATTAATTTACTTTTCGGAGTATAATCACAGTTATAAAACTTTCGGAGAAACTAGTTATAGCTATCTTTAATCCACTCGGACTAATCGAAACTAATTTTTCTTGGCTCCATCGCCGGGAATTAGTTTGTCCTTGGGCTGGAGATGCTTTGGCTGCTCTCGGAAACCTAAAAAAACTAAATAACCCCCAAAAAGGCGATAAGCCCCTAGTTACCAGCTAGAGACTTATCTACCTTTCTTGGATCTTACCTAGAGGATATCTTGCCTAAACGATATCTTGCCTAAAGGAGTTACCTAAAGGAGTTACCTAGAGGAATCACCTAAACGAGATATTACCTAAACGAGGAAGAGAAACTTTCCTAAACGAAAGAAAGTTCTTAAAAATTGCTACCATAATCAAACTTGCAAAGTTACAATTATGGTAGCACTTCTGACTCGTTTAGGCAAGATTCCTCCAAAAAAAGAGGATACTTATGCCATTACTACACTTTTCTGAAAGGGCGATCGCACGCCCACTCAACCTTCTCCCTGCATCTCCTACCACCCCCCCTAGACTCGAAACTCCCGCAGTGATTGACTTTTCGCACTGGCAAGAAATGGAGCAGAGCGGCATCCATCCCCATCTCACCGCCCTGAATATCGAAACTGTCCGGGGCGATCGAGTTTATGAATTTTTGTGTAATGAAAATCTTTCCCGCCGCAATGACTGGCGATTAAGGGACGGAGACTTGAGGCTCTACGCTCCTTTAGTTCATGCTGTCCAAGAGATTCCCTCGGGGCATAATGCCGATCGCCCCCAATCTGGGTGGTTCCTGCAACGATCACATTCCGGCGGTTGGGCTTTTCAGGGCTTGGATATGGAAACCCTCGAACCCTTTGCGGTGGTTTGTTTCAAACCCGACTATCCCCGCTTGAATTTAGAAGGCAAGCCCATTAAGTATGAGACTCCCCTCAAAACGCCGACTCAAGCCTACCTGCCCCGGATTCCCGCCTCGATCGCCCAGCAAATTGTCAGGAAATATCAACATATTGCCCCCTGCCCCGGAGATAAATATCCTTTTGCTGCTTCGCCTCAAGCCGAATGCCCTTGGTTTTGGCAATGGGTCAAGGATCATCCCCAGCTACCTCTCTACGTCACGGAAGGAGCCAAGAAAACTCTCAATCTCTTGTCCCGGGGGTTCATTCCCTTGGGCTTGCAGTCCGTCACCGCTTGGAACAATCCCGGTACTTCCCAGTTGAAGGACTGCCTTCGACCTCTCCTGCCGCCCGATCGACCGCTCACCATTACCTTTGACCAAGACTCTAAACCCAAAACAGTCCACTACGTTAATGGGCAGATCTGGAAGTTCTGCCGAGCCTTACAATTAAACGGGTGTGTGCCTCTGGTTGCTACTTGGGATCCGGCTCAGGGGAAAGGGGTTGATGATGTGGCTGATGGGGACTATCTTAGCAATCGTCTCAAGTCCGCCGTACCCTTTGCTGACTGGCATCGAGACTTGACCAAACGATCTATTACCCAAATTACTGGGGTAGAAACTCGGCTCCTTGAACAGCCCCTCCTCACGCCCGCACTCCTGAGCACCCACAAAAAACTCATTTTAATTAAATCTGGCAAAGGCACTGGCAAAACTAAAGCCCTGTGCCAACTGATCCGCCAAGCCCAGCAGGATCTTGACCCACAACGGTTTGTCTGGTTAACCCCCAGCACCCAGTTATCGGGACAGGCCTCGGCCCGGGCAGGATTACCATTATTAACACCGACAAGGAAGCCATGGCTTATGAGGGAAAATATTTTGGTTATGTCTCCTGTATCCACTCCTTCCGCAAGCAAGGGCAACTCGGTCAGTATCTCCATAATGATTTGTTTGTGGGGACTAACTTTGTCCTTGATGAGGTAGACCAAATCCTCTGGGCTTTAGTCAACCCTAACAACACCACTATGAAATCTAAAGACAACCAACGGCTGGATATTATGCAAACGCTTACGGAGAAAATGCGCCTAGCGATCGCCACCGGGGGGCAAGTGTTTGCCCTTTCCGCAGACCTGAGTGGGATCGAGCTAGAGCTACTCTTGGGGATTACGGGCTTGACTAAAGATGAGGTTTTGGTGATCGAAAACACCTACCAAGCCGCCGCCGGGCAGAAACAAGCCCACTTCCTCGAAACCCCAGAAGAACTTTGGAAACTAGTTGAACAGCTGCGCCATGAAGGGAAGCGGCTCTATATTTGCTCCACCGCCCAACAAGCCAAGTCCAAATTTGGCACCCACAATTTAGAACAACTGTGGCGATCGAAGTTTCCGGGCGACACAACTCTCCGGGTCGATAGCACCACCACTGGCACCAAGGGGCATCCCGCCTCGGAGCTTCTGGTGGGAGCAGGGGATATTGACCAGAAAATTGCCGATATTGCCCCCCAAGCCATGATCGTTTCCCCCACTCTGCAAACGGGGCTTAGCCTCGAACGGGATGGACAATTTGATGCGGTGGTTCTCTTTGATTCGGGGAATATCCCTGTTAACACTGTCCTGCAAATGATCGAGCGCTACCGTCCCCATGGGCCTGTTTATATTTCTACTCCCCAACGGGGACAAAATGGGGGCTTGATCGGCGGCGGTTACGAATCTCCTCTGCAAATTCTGGAATCTGTCCACAAAATTACCCAAGCCCATCTCAACTGCCTGCGAAAAGCTGGGGAAACCATCGGCGACTTTGAGATCGAAAGTATCGGCACCCATTGGTTAAATGCCTATGGTCGCTATGCTACTCTCCATAATTCCGGGGTTTATCGCCATCGCCAAGCCGTGATCACCCAATTAAGGGCTTCAGGCTACAAAATCCAAGCAATGAGTCTTACCATTGATATTCCTGCGGTGCGACAAGAAGTGAAATCGATCGCCCAAGCTAGCCATCTAGCCGAGTGCGAAGCTCAGGCTCAGGCGGAAGTTATCGATCGCTCCACCGCCCAATCCCTCGCTGAACAACCCATCAAAACCCTCGCCGAGCAGCAAGCCCTCGCCAAACACAAAATTTCGGAGCGGTACGGGGTGGAGGTCACGCCGGAACTTGTCGATCAAGATTCCCAAGGCTGGTATTCCCAACTGCTGCTCCATTATCTCCTCACCGTCGGGAGCCTCTGGATCGCTCCACGAGATCAAAAGACGATCGAGCAGCTCACCCTTCCCTCGGAAGATTCGGGAGGGGTGGCTACTGGCAAGTTCACTGCCTACACGCCAGATTTAGCCGTCCATCTGCACGCCGCTAGCGTCAAGGTGCTTGAACTGCTCAACATCCAGCAATTCTTGAACCCCGATAAAACTTGGACAAGTCCAGATTTAGCCGAGTGGGGAGACTTTGTGAAAAAATATGCCCCAGATGTGAAGCGGTATTTGGGCGTGACTATTAATCCGAAAGATCAGCCGATCGCGATCGCTCAACTACTCTTGGCGAAGCTGGGGCTAAAACTCACCTTCCTCTATAAACGGGGAGTCCGGGGGCAACAACAACGCATTTACCAGATGTTACCTGAAACCTTAAAAGACGGGCGAGAGGAGATTTTTGCTGGTTGGCTGCAACGGGATCAAGAGCGGTTTTCACTGCCCTTGTCTGAAGCTGTGGTCTAAGTTTGTAGTCACCCTTTCTAATAGTCTTTATTACAACAAAATCCTTGGGGAGTCTGCTTTTAGAAGTTAAAAGGCAAAAAGCAGGAAAAGTAAAAAGATCAAAAAAAGCCGCCACAAGGATAATTTGGGTACAATGCTGGGTACAAAAAACAGATTTTCTTGGGATGGTTCTCGATCGCTAACCAGTCAAGCAGGGAAAAGAAAGCAGTACAATCTGCGGTGGACTACACCGAGAGTTAGTTATTTCATCCCTATTTTCAAGTCCGATCGCTCAATAATCTTTCCAACATCAGAGATAGGCGATCGACGGTTTGAGCTTGCTTGGCAGTGGTCTCCGCTTGTTTGGCAGTGGTCTCTGCTTGCTTGGCAGTGGTTTCCGCTTGGCTAGCAACGGTCTCAGCGAGCTTATCAATGGCAGAAGCAATCCGCCCTATTTCCTGCTGCTGGGCTTGGGAGATTGTTTTTAGCTCAGAAAATCCGGTGGTGACTAGCTCTGTGAGGATCCCCATCTGGTCGATGAGCAAATCTATCCGATCGCTGCCATTATGGTCATTATTGCCATTAGTCATGTTCTTTCTCCTTAATGTTGTTTCTGTACTCAAGGAATCTCTGGGAGGCAAATCCCACCCGGAGCTAGGAAGATCATATTCCCAGAAATCCAGACCAAGATCCTAGTGGTGATGAAGGGATTTGATGATCTATCATAAAGAAAACCAGAAAACCAGATAACAGGTTAACAGGCTAACCAGATAACCAAATGAAAATTGTTACAGTTACCGGATATAAAGGGGGAGTTTCTAAAAGCACTACCAGTATCCATCTTGCCACCTATTTCAGCGATCGAGGTAAGACTTTGATTGTGGATGGAGACCCTAACCGGACAGCATTATCGTGGTCACAGCGAGGGAAACTGCCCTTTGAAGTTGCCGACGAGCGCCAAGCCATGCGGGTCATTGCCGGGAACGACTATGTGGTGATCGACACCCCCGCCCGCCCCAATTCTGATGACCTCAAGGAATTGGCAAAAGGGTGCGACCTGCTGATTTTACCTACGACCCCGGATGTGGTCAGCCTCGAGCCCATGCTGCAAACTGCCAACGATCTAGGAGCAGCCAACTACAAAACCCTGCTGACGATCGTTCCCCCCTTCCCCAGCAAAGAAGGTTTGGCAATGCAACAAGAACTGATAGAAAATGGCCTCCCGGTATTCAAAACCATGATCCGGCGATCGTCTGGGTTCCAAAAGGCTGCCTTAGCCGGGGTTCCCATTCGAGATATTGTCGAGGCGCGATCGCGCACGGCTTGGCATGATTACGAAGCCTTAGGAAAAGAAATTATGGAGGTATGGGCTAATGGCTGAGGGTAAATTTGGAGATTTAATTAAACAGGCAAGAAAACCAGCAAACCAGCAAACCAGCAAACCAGATAATCAAATAACAGATTTACCAAATAATCAGCAAACCAGCAAACCAGCAAACCAGAAAGAAGTCAACCTGTGTGTAAAAGTCCCCGAATCTCTGAGAAGGCACTGGGCAGCAGAGTCCAAGCGTCAAGGAGTAACAATGACAGAAATTATTATTCAAGCGCTTAGCGATCGCTTTGGTACTCCGTCTTAACTGTGGCAGTCTCAAAGGATTTCACCCGCCGCAGGCGGGTGAAATCACCTACCAGAAGCAATTGCAAAGACGATCGAACTACTTGGCTGATGAAGAACAATGTAGATTGCAAAGGGCGATCGTCCGGCTCAAATCCTCTCTCCAAACCATCTTGATTGAAAAAGCGGGCAAGCTCTTGTCTTGCTGGCAAGGCATATCTGGTTTTCTGGTTAACCAGAAAAATGCCCCCTAAATTTTGAGCAGAGCGCAGCTTAAAGAACCCTCCCCAAGATTCTCAGGAGAATCTGCTGCTCTTTAAAACCAACTTGGAGGCGACCATTCTCAATATCCCGTACCCAGCTTTGACTCTTACTGACATGGTTTGCCAGGGCCCTTTGGCTCAATTGCAGACTTTTTCTAGCCGAGACAATCTGCTGACCAGAAAGGGATAATAGCTGTTGATTTGTGGCTTTGCGTTGAGATCTGGGGAGATTCTTTTTCGTGGGGGGAGTGGGCGGAATTTGCCATCCTTCGGGTAGATCAAAAGCCAAGAGTCGAGCTTGTAGCAATCGATTCCACTTATCTCTGGGGGCAGCTTCGTTTAGGCGCAACCCATTACTGCTATCGCTAGTCCAAAACTCCAGAGCAGCTTCAGGATCGTCGGGGATATCGACCAGTCTTGCCCAGAAAGGCTGAATATCTGCGGGGTAGCTGAGGGGATCAAAGATTGGTTTGAGTCCATAGTGGTTCAGCACTTCTAGGTCACTCTCAAACGATCGGATCAAGCGTTTTCGCTCCTCCCGTTGCGAGGCAGCCTGCAAGACCTTCGCTTCTCCGTAGGCAATCCGCATCAGCGTCAGGATAGTCAGGCGCTGCTCCTGCCCCATTTTGGTTTTGAACAACAGCCAGAGCAACAGCCTGCAAGCTCCTTCATGCTGCTGCCACAAGGTAGTCACTGTGGAGAGGATCGACTTAGGTAAACTGCTGTACTGATAAAAAGCGGTGTTTTCCTTGGCTCCTCGTTGGTTGAGAAAGTATTTCGCCCATGTCCCGGCTCGAACTTTGAAAGTAAGTCCAGCCAGATGTTTGCAGCCCAAGTCATCTTCTTGAAAGTGATGCTTAATTTCGAGTAAGTGCCAGAGACGACTTTGGGTCAGGGTAAACTCCTGTACTCCTCCTTGTTTAGCCCAGTTGATATCCAGTTGGAGTTTGCAAGGCTGTTGAGCCAACTCCTTGATCAGGTTCAGCTTCGCCAGCTTGCTCATATCTTTGCGTTTTTCTAAGCCTAAATAGGAGGCAATCTGTTGATCGCTGAGGATAAACTCTTGCTCCCAGGGCTGTTCGAGAGCCGTGGCATGGGCAGCATAGGCAAGGTGTAGGGAAGCGGCTCGGATATCAAATTTGGCCAGGGCTGCGAGGGCGGCTTTTTTTTCCAAGGGCCTCGGGGTTTCGGAGTTGAGACCATGGGTGAGGCGGAAGACGATCGTCCCTCGTCCGCCATTCACTTGGCGCTCATAATAAAGTTTCCCCTCGGCATCCGTGCTCCAAGGCAGGGATTGACGTTGCGCCAAGACATTGCAAGCCTCCCAGATAGCGATCGCCGAAGCAAAGGAATTATTTTTACCATTGGCAAATAAGTCGGGGCTAGTCGGGATTCTCAGGGTAGTTTTATAGCGTCCTTTCTTTGGATGCAAGGGCAAAGGCGGGCGATTGACCGGGCAAGCAATGACACATTGGGGACTATCCGCATAGCCGGCACAATCATTACACAACAAAGGATCAATCCAAAGTTCTCCATCATCAACTTTGATAGCATTGGTAGGACATTGAGGGGTACAATCCCCACAATTTATGCATTGACTAGAAATAGTATGCGCCATGGGGTAATAGGGTTATATTTAATTACAAGCTAAACAATAAGAAAAGGGCTAAGAGCAGAAATTAAACTGCTAAACTTCTGTTTAAGGAAGGAGCAAGAATAATTAAGCCCCTAGCTTGATACGCTTCAGTAAGAGTTGATTAACATTTTATTTGTAGAGATAGATGTCCCTCTTTTTTGTTCAATTTAAGCGATTAAATAATTTCTTAAGATTATCTCTATAATAAGTTCGCCATAAGCATTTTGATTTGACATTTGGTAGCTCTGGCTACAACTAGAAAGGTTATGAATTCATGACTTTTAGGATTACCCCCCTAAATTTTGCCAAGACAAAAAGAAAGTCAGTCCAGTCTAAAAATACTCATCCCCGTACCCAAAAATACTCATTTTTTGGCAGAAAAAAAATAGTTTTGAATCTCAACTATAATCTCAAACCATAGTCATCACTTGTTTTGGGAAAGTAATTAGCGAATTAATCTGATTTGGGAGAGATAAAAAATGGGGTGATTATTAGGTAGTTGTCTGAGAAGTATCTGATATAAATAAAAAAGTCTCAGGATTAGGTTCTTAATAGTTTCAGAACTATGGCGATCCTAAATCATTTTCTAAATTAGATTGTTTCTAGGAGATGATTCCACCCGCCCCAGGCGAGTGAAATTAGTTAGGACTGCTACAGGAGGAGGAGGGCTAGGGTAGAGATTGCCATGAAACATCGAGATTTTTTAGTTACAGATGCCGGGGAGTGTCGGGTTTGTAAACCTGTGAGAGCATGGGATTTACTGCGGACACCTTATTATTTTCATCGCTTTTTAACGGAGGTGGAGGATGTGCTGGAAGTTGCCGGGAAGGAGGAGTTTTTATCGCAACTCCGGCTCTTGGTGCGCCAATTGATCACAAATTCCTACTGGCTCCAGACTCAGTACGTAGAGCCGACTCTCCCGTCGGGGACTGGGGTGATGATACTCTACGATGAGCTTGGTTATCCGTTGACGGTGCAGATTGCTACCTACTTACCGGGGGTCAAATCCTCGGTTCACAATCATGGGACTTGGGGGGTGTTGACGGTGCTGAAGGGGGAAGAAAAAGATACGTTGTGGAAAAGGGAGCCGACTCCTCAGTTTCCCGATCGGTGGAGCCAACGGCGGAGACGATCGTGCTGCCGGGGGATATTCTTAGTTTTACTGCCGGGGCGATTCACTCGATCGAAGCCCTAGGGGAGGAACCGACGGTGACTTTTGGCATCTACGGCGAAACCCAAGCCGCCCAGCGCTTTGAGTTTGATCCTCTGACCCATACCGCCAAGAATTTTTGACCAGCCCGTTATTAAATCCCAAACCAAACCTAAATCACCATGTCAGAAAATAGCCAGGAAGAATATTTCAACTTGATCGATCGCCTGCTCAAATGCCCCAGTGGACAGGAGCCAGAAATTTTAGATGCACAGCCAGACCTACTGGATGCGGGCTTGGTGAAAGCGCTGATGCAAGTAGCGATGATGATGGCTCATCAAGATAATCAGGAGGCGGCAAAGTTTCTAATTCATGTGGCGCGGCAATTGAGTAAAGAACTGGGTTTGTATCCGCAAGTTTCTGAAGTTTCCCCAGAGTAGTAGAGTTTTTCTTGGAGTTGACACTCCCACGTCTAAAGAGAGTGAGTTTTACGGCAATTTCTATAATCATGAATGAAAAAGTAACAACCCCGGAACAATTGGCGATCGAGTTTCTAATGCAGGATCTAGAGATATCCCCAGAGGATCAGGAATGGTTCTCTGTTTTAGGTGTGCGGGCGGTGGGGCAAACTTGGCACGTAGTGGAAATTGGGGTAGAAGGCTTGCCGGATCAATGGGTGGTGCAGGTCTACGACACGGGGGAATGCGACCCCAACTATACTTTTAGAACCCCTGTGCAGGCGACGGAGGCAGATACGGGTTTAGAAGAGTTGCCAGAGGCGATCGCCCAAATCTTAAGTGCTGAAAGGCTACAACAATAGCTAGAAATTCTCACCAGTTAAAATGCCGACCAAAATCCCCATCAAAGCCCTCAAATCATCAGGAACACGGTATAAATGTAAATCTTGGATGACACTTTTAGACTGTCGATCTAACACCCCAAACTGCCAAATTTTCCCGATCGATACGGCTCCATAAATATATCTTTGTCCCTCGTTCAAAACATGGGTTAAGGCAACCATCTCCACCGCTAATTGCTTAAAGCCACGCTCCAAGTTTTCATCCTTAGCCTCAATCACCAAAAACTGATGAGTTACCTGATCATTAGATTTGATCCTAGACTCAAGAAAATAATCTAACTCTCCCCGCAATTGATTATTTATCGTTAAAGTATAAGCCACCTTTAAATTAGATTTGGTATAGTCAATTAAATCCATCAAAACCGGGGCAATTAAAAACTCACGTCTAGCCATTTCATTATCAAAAGTAATATAGGGCAAGCCTTTAATTAGTCTCTTTTCTAGAGATTCAATCTCGGCTAGATCGCTAGTAGTTTTTGGAAAATCTAAGAGCTTCATCTCAAAGGAATAATCAAAATAATTAAGAATTTCTTCAGGATAGAAATTCAGTTTAAAATAATCAGAGAAACTCAAAGAATCTGGCAAAGTAATATTACGAATCATAGGGCAGCAGCTTAATTTCTAGTCATACGTCATAAACTCTAGATAATACATGTAAGTTAACTTTTTTCTCACCTTCTTTGCAGATCCCGAATAGAAGTTTTCTATTATCTCGCTGGGAAAAGCTAATAAGAGGCTGATGAATAACTTCATTCATCTATCATTCCTGTTTTCCTGAGAATTAATAGTGATAAGAGAGGGATTAACTCCGTGATAATACTTAGGCTTTAATAGCGATCGAGATCACAGATTTTTAGCATAGAGAACCAACAGACTAGATATTAATCATCAACCATCAACAGGAGGCGATCGGCTTCTAGGCGCACGTACCAAGGAAAGGGTTGGTCTTTAATCGTGTGCCACTTTTCTTTGAAAACCTCAGCCTGTAGATGGTAATCCTGAGAGTTCGTTGATGGGGTATTGAATTTGAAAAAGAGGGTCATGCGGTGGGGAGTTTCGCTGGTGGCGGCTAACCAGCAGGGAAAGGTATTATTTGCTTCTGGACTTGCCCTGAGTGAATCTGGACTGAGTGAATCTGGACTGAGTGAATCTGGACTGAGTGAATCTGGACTGAGCGGACTTGTACTGAGCGGACTTGTACTGAGCGGAGCCGAAGTAGCCGAAGTAGCCGAAGTATTAGTTATAATCTTGATCTGGTGGGCGCGGATGCCAATATTAGTGAGAGACTCAGGAATTGCTTCGAGGACTTGGAGAGTTATTCCCCAATCCGTAGCGGTGACAGTATTAGCCCCTTGGACGATCGCTCTTGAGAAGTTTTTACAGCCCGTGAGTTGGGCAATGCGGACAGTGTGGGGATGTTCAAAAATCTGATGTTTAGCTCCAGAGGCGATGACCTTTCCGTCAGACATGACCAGCAGGTTTTCACACAGGCGGTAAGCCTCCTCTAGGTTGTGGGTGACAAATAAGGTAATCCCCCGATAGGTAGCAAGAATCGCCAAAAGTTGCTGCTCCATTTGGCTGCGGAGATGGGTGTCAAGGGCAGAGAACGGCTCATCTAGCAGGAGCAGTTCTGGGTCTGTGGCTAAGGCTCGAGCCAGGGCAACCCGTTGTTGTTGGCCCCCGGAAAGTTGGTGGGGATAGCGATCGCCTAACCCTTGTAATTGAACTGAGTTTAGTTGGGCTGTGACTTCTTGCTGGCGGCGAAATTTGGGCAGGTGCTGCAACCCAAAGGCAATATTTTGGGCGATGGTCATGTGGGGAAACAGGGCGTAGTTTTGAAAAACTAAACTTACTCGGCGGCGATGACAAGGCAGGTTAATGTGTCGATCGGCCTCAAACAGCGTCCGCCCATTCAAGACAATGCGCCCTGTAGTAGGTGTTTCCACTCCTGCCAGACAGCGCAGAGTCATACTTTTGCCCGAACCAGACCCCCCCAAAATCCCCAAAGTTTCCTGTTGAGCCGTGAAAGTATTCTCCAGCTTAAAATTGGCTAATTGTTTTTCAATATCAACGAATAAAGAAGAGTCAGTTATCGGTGAGCAGTTATCAGTGAGCAGTTGCTGAATATTGCTAGGCAACCTATTGTTAACTGTTTTCCTGTTAACTGTTAACTGTCCACTCCTTCCCTGCCAGAAATTTACTGCCATCAGCCCAGAGAGGGAGATGACCATAATGGCGATCGTCCACAGCCAAGCCTCGCCTAAATCCCCAGCTTCCACGGCAAAATAGATCGCCATGGGCATGGTTTGAGTTTGTCCGGGAATATTGCCGGCCAGCATCAGGGTTGCCCCAAATTCCCCTAAACCACGGGCAAAGGAGAGAGAAACTCCTGCCACCAGTCCGGGGGTGGCGAGGGGCAAAAGAATTTGCCGAAAAACTCGCGGCTCAGAAGCTCCTAAGGTGCGGGCGACTTGGAGCAAACTGCTATCGATCTGCTCAAAGGCTCCGAGGGCAGTTTTGTACATGAGGGGAAAGGAAACGACGATCGCCGTGAGGATGGCAGCATACCAAGTGAAGACGATCGAGAAATTGCCCAAATCGAGAAATTTGCCCACAACCCCATTTTTACCAAAGAGTAATAACAGCAAAAACCCCACCACCGTTGGCGGCAAGATCAAAGGAGCCAACAGTAATCCCTCGATGATCGACTTCCAGCGTCCCCGATAGCCCAGCATTAAGTAGGCGGCGGCTGTCCCCAAAAAGAAGGTAGCGATCGTGGCAAGCCCCGCCGTTTTTAGGGAAATCCAGAGGGGCGAGGGGTCGATCGAAGTGAGGTCTACGGCTATCATCATTTTTTTCTCAGATATAGCTTTAATTAAGCCTTAGTTGGCAATGCCAAACCCATATTTCTTAAACACCTCTTGGGCGGGATTACTACTGAGAAATTGGATGTAAGCTTTAGCAGATTCAGGATTTTTACTGGCTTTCACCACAGCGATCGGATACACGATCGGCGAGTGTAAATCCTCAGTAGCCGTGGCAACTTGTTTAACTTGTTTAGAAATTTTGGCATCAGTGAGATAGACAATACCTACATCAGCATTGCCACTTTCAACAGCACTTAAAACATTACGCACGGAGTTGCCATAGACAAATTTAGGACGTAAATTTTCTAAGATGCCCAACTTAGCAAAGACTTCTTCTGTATACTTGCCGACGGGAACACTCCGGGGTTCTCCCATAGCAATTTTGCCAATATTGGCATCAGTTAATTGTTCAAAGCTGGTCAAATTTAAGGTAGAATTATTCGGCACAATTAAAACTAAACTATTAGTTAAAAGCTGTTTGCGAGTGTCAGCCAAAAGTAAATCTTTCTTTTGTAAATTATCCATCTGTTGAGCCGCCGCCGAGATAAAAATATCGATGGGTGCGCCCTGTTCAATTTGTTGTTGGAGGGGGCCAGAAGCAGCAAAATTATATTTTACTTCCACCTCCGAACTCGCAGATTTGTTCGCTGCTTGAAACAAAGGAGTAACTTCTTCTAGAGCATCCTTTAAGCTAGCTGCCGCCGCCGTTAAAAGGGTTGTTGTTTGGGGAGTAACTGTAGTGGGTGCTTGGGGAGTTGTTGCCGAAGGAGAGCAGGCAGTCACCGCTAAGAGGAGAACCAGAACTAGCCCGGTTAAGAAAAAGAAAATACGTTTAGACATAGTTTTTAATTTTGATAGTTTTGAACTAAAATATAGATAGAAATAGGTTCTTAAGATTGTATAATTTGCATCTTTTTCGGTGACTCTACGAGATAAAGTATCAATATTATTTTTCTCAATAAATGCTAAAATAATTTAGACTTTGAAGTGTCTTTTAGAAACACAATAAAAACCTTATCTTACGGAGTAAAAGGTTCATTACCAAGTCAAGTCAAAAAGAACCCCCAAGAAAATATTCACCATAAATCAGGAGCAAAATATGAAAGTCAGCGCCCGGAATGCCCTCAAGGGAAAAGTTAAAGCTATTGAAGTGGGAACTGTCAATACCGAGGTTGTTTTAGAAATAGCTGAAGGAGTAGAAATCACAGCAATTATCACCAAAACTTCCGCAGAAAATTTGGGTTTAAGTGTTGGCAAAGAAGCCTATGCTGTAGTGAAAGCTAGTGATGTTATCGTAGCCGTGGATTAACTCAATCTTTTCTAGTCTTCGTTAGTTTTTTTAGGTTTAGAACTGGTTTTGAGAAAAACTTTGAAAGCAGAAATATTCAGGATAATTCCTAAGAGGATGTCTGAAAAGGGATGATCTGTAGGGTTTCGCACTCAGAGATCCCCCCTAGCCCCCCTTCACAAGGGGGGGCAGATTCAAAGTCCTGCTTTTGAAGGGGATTTAGGGGG
>JAAUUE010000063.1 GCA_012031635.1 Coleofasciculaceae cyanobacterium SM2_1_6
CTAGTGTTTCAGCCGATGGCAAGCTAGAACTTCCCCCAGAATTGCAAGCACAATTAAAGCCATTCACAAGATATGAAGTCTTTATGGCAAATAATAAAATAGTCCTCAAAAAAATACCAAAGTCTTCGGCTTGGTTAGCTTTGTCGGCAAGAATTAACTCAGAGGGACACGATCTAGAACAACCATCCCTCGAAGAAATTACTGAGATTGTGAAAGAAACAAGAAGACTTCGTAGGGCTAAAACTGAATGAGAATAGTTCTAGATGTCAACGTCTGGATTTCTGGGTTACTATGGCGGGGAGTTCCCAAAAAATTGCTTGATTTGGCACAGGATGGAATAGTAATAATAGTCATTTCAGAGCCAATTTTGAGCGAATTAGAAGAGGTTTTAGCTCGTGAAAAATTCCAGTCAAGAATGCGATTACTAGGTATAACAACCGAAGAATTAATGACCTCCGCAAGTCAGCTTTCAGAAAACTGTATTCCAACTTCAGTCAATGTTCCACAATTACGAGATCCTGACGATGCCATGATTTTAGGGACAGCGATCGCAGCAAAAGCCACAGCGATCATCTCAGGTGATCTTGATTTAGTAGTACTAGAAGAATTTCGAGGTATTCCAATTCTCACTCCTACTAGTTTTCTCGCCAATTTTTCAGGGTAGATAAAATAGCTGATTCCTCTGGTCAGGTAAGCAACTGCTATTACCTCTGATCCGCCAAAGGGATCAAGCACCACATCTCCAACTTGGCTAAAAGTACGAATATATTCTTAAACAACATTCCAAGCCCTACGAGTAAAATATGGATGACTACCCCAATGCCGCTTTGCTCCTTGCTTTTTTGGCTCTATGGGGGCAGCAATAGGCTTAATGGTGAGATAGTCAAAGGTCTGAATGGTTGTCATGGCATACAAATTTTAGTCTAGTCTATCGTAAATATCCTAAAATTAATAACGTACTGACCTACCACTAATTTGCCATTATGAGCATTCTAATTTCTGATGATATTCTGCAAGCTGCCCAAATATCGGAAACAGAATTGAAGCAAGAAATTGCAATTCTCCTATTTCAGAAAAACAAAATAGGGTTGACTCAAGCTCAAGAATTAGCAGAAATACCAATGGTTGAGTTCCAGCAAGAGTTAGCAAGCCGAGGTATCCCCATTTTGGTTGATACTAATAAATTTCCTCTACGGAATTTACCTCTACATATCAGCCCAGATTTTGATGAAGTTACACTAGGGTTATAATATTCTCTTCCTAGCTAATCTCTACTGGTAGTAACGGCAGTATAAATTAAATAAACTACCCCAATGCCGATCGCAACTTGGATACTATAGGGAACAAAAAATACCCTAGTCCAAACTGCCAGACTAGACATCAATCTAACCAGACCCTAAGTACAGGACAAAAAGAGAAGAGAGTGAAGAAAATCATCATGATTCAAATCTAAATCAAGGACAAGGGAACGTAAGAAATCAAGTCCATAACGGAAGATGCTCTTAGCTAATCTCCCATGTTTCTTAATCTTTAGAGGGTAATGTTGATGTCGCCACTCTCCGACCTTGATTGCCCAGCAGAGAGCCAAACTCATCAGAGCCAACAGCTTACTTAATCGTTCCCCACAGACCACATGAGTTGATTCTAGACAAAACCCCCTAGTCTTAAACATCCCAAATAAGGTTTCGATTCCCCAACGCTGAGCATAATCTGAAATCATATTCTCTGGAGCCTCTGAGCTAATCACGACTAATAACTCTCCATCTTCCAACCTTAGTCCCCCAACATAGACCCCACGACCCCAAACCCATCGACGACCAGACAAGACTTGGCTTTCACCTTTCTGGAGATGGGCAAAGACCACCGAGGCTCTCAGCTTCTTGACAGCATCGCCTATTTTCTCACTCTCCCTGATTCTCAAGCGAAAGGGGATACTCGGTTCTATGAGTAAGTAGCTCAACCATTCTTTGCCGACAAATTCTCGGTCAGCACTGAGAA
Organism: Coleofasciculaceae cyanobacterium SM2_1_6; assembly: GCA_012031635.1. Taxonomy (GTDB): domain Bacteria; phylum Cyanobacteriota; class Cyanobacteriia; order Cyanobacteriales; family JAAUUE01; genus JAAUUE01. Next base: position 1,999 of record JAAUUE010000063.1, read on the forward strand.
AAGCTATGGTCACATCGGGGAAGACTTTTTGAAAACGGTCAATTAAATCCATCCGTTCTTCGCTATCAGAGTTTCCTTTCTTGTCCAACATTGTCCACAGCAAAGGAATTGCAACTCCATCTTGAACCACTCCTAACATCAGAATATTGACACGGGTTAAGCCTAAAGACCATTCGGTGCGATCTATGCTCAAGACCCAAGGTTGAGGGATGTCCATCAAAGCCATAAACACTTTGGCTAGTTGGGCATAGTCAAGGTCAAAATGGCGTAAAAACCTTTGTAATCTCTTGTAGTTGGAATCAGATTTTGCTGGACTGCGAAATCCTAGAGCTAGGGAACTGAGGTTGATAGTTTTGACTCTCAACAGGGCAATGAGGAATAGGGCAAGGAAGTTTAGACGTGCACCATGCCACCCTAGGAGGGGTTTCAAGGTTTGTTGTAATAAGCTAATCTGGTTCATAGGGTTTCTGTGATTGTGTTGTTACTTTCTATGAAACCCTTTTCTTACCTCTTTTTACAACCCTCTACTCTTTTTTGTCCTGTACTTAGAGATCGCGGACAAAGGAGCCAAAAATGCCACACCGACTAACTCCAAAATGATGTAGTTCCTGTTGATATTCTTGGAGGAGAGCGACTACTTGAGTTTTTGTTTGTACAGGTATCATAGACATAGATGAGTTTACGATTCTTCCAAGGAGAGGCTACGCCAAAGCCCTAAAATAGAAAAAAATATACTGTACTTAAAAATCAATCATGACTATTGCGGAACAGATTTACAAACTTGTACAGAGTCTTCCCCAAGACCAAGCTAGTGAAGTCCTGACATTTACTGAGTTTGTTTGTGCTAAACACCTAAATACTACTTCTCTGAACAGTACACAATCTCTGGTTTTCAAAGGTTCTCTAGAAAGATTATATGATTTGACTCAAGATGCTCCTGCGATCGATCCTGTAGTTTGGATTCAGAAAGGACGATACGACCTCTCAGTTAGCAAATATGTTAGTGATTAAGTGAAGCAATTCATGCTAATCTAAATGCAACATCTGAAGATGTACGATTAATATTTTGATGTAGGAGAATATCAGAGATGACAAACCCGAAAAATGGATCAACACTTGCACCTTGGCAGTTGATATCCATAGGTGCTGGCTCTGTAGTAATTTTGGGACTTGCTGGTTTTGGTGCATGGAACTTGTTCGCTCCTAAAAATAATACTTCACAAAGTAGTCCGGCTTCTCAATCCCAAGATGCTATACAAAATAAACTAATAGGTCAATGGCAAGTAGAAAAAGTAGGTAGTTCTTCCTTCGACAAAGTATCTTTGATATTTGCTGTTGATAATAAGTTTTATGTTATCCAAGATGGTAGAGCTGAGGAAGGAACATATCTAGTTATGAATGCTATTTCCAATCCACAGAAAGTTGTTCTTAAATTACCAGGGCAAAACGACATAGTTATGAATTTAGTTAATGAAAAATATCTAACTTTTCTATCAGATAGTTCAATGTCTGCACAAAAAACTTCAGATACGGGAGTTTTGCCAGAGGGAGTCAAAATTGCTGCATTAAATCCTCCGGTACAAAAATCTGAACAATCGGTACAAAAATTTGAACAATCAAACGCTCGGCATAATATTAGTGCTTTCAACAGAGCATTTCAAGCTAGTTACCTAGAAAAAGGTGAGTTCACTTCCAATTTTGCAGATTTGGGTGTTGTAGGTGTCCCCACTGAGAATGAGAACTACAAGTACACTATTGATGTAATAGATAGAAAACAAATGGTTCGAGTTATTGCTACTTCAAAACAAGAAGGCTTGAAAAGTTATTTGGGTATAGTATCTCTAGTAAAAATTAATAACCAAAGTGCTACTCAGTCAATAGCTTGTGAAAGTCTTCAGCCAACAACAGCTATTCCTCCAAAGCCATCTAATGCTGGGCGTGGCACAAGCACTCCAACTTGCCTGATGGCTATAAGGATCCTTATAATTAGGAGCTAGATTAACAGTTCATTTTTTAATAAAATTTCCCTAGTCTATCTTCTTCATGGGGATAATTTGATGTATTTAGTTGCAATAAATGCGAGGAAATGATTTATGGCAGAGCGAGTACAGGTTTAGCTCGATCGAGCATTGGTCATAGAGCAATCTCCTCAAGCATTAATTGAATTTCAGACCTTAGACTCGGCAACTCTTTTTCTACAATCAGCCACACGATCGCAAAATCAATCCTGAAATATTCATGCACAACCAAATTCCGAAAATCGATAATATCTTGCCAACTTACCTGTGAATATCGCTCCCTAGTTTCCTCCGACATTGCTCTTGCCGCCTCACCAATTGTTTGTAAATGAAACAAAACCCAAGTCTGTACCAACTCATCCGCAAAAAATACTCCTTGCCCCTCGTTGTATATTTATCAATCAGAGCGATCGCCTCATCCATATCCCTTAGCCGTTCAACATCACTTCTCATAGCAAAATACAATCCTGTAAAACTTGATCACGAATCCGTTCCTTTAGTCCCTGCTCTGTCACCACATCTACCTTACACTTTAATAAATCCTCTAAGTCTTGAACTAAACCCACAGGAAACCAAGACGAAATATTTTTAAGATCATAATCGATTAGAAAATCAATATCACTATCTTCTGTCTCTTCGCCCCGAGCCACAGAACCAAACACCCGCACATTGAAAGCTCCATGTTTTGCCGCAATTTGCAAAATCTCCTCCCGCTTTTCTTGTAATAACTGTTTCAGCTTTTTCTCTTGATTAATATTCTGAATATTCATAATCCAAATCCTAATTTATCAATCAAACTCTCGATAGAAAATACTCCTAATTTCTCCTAATTTCTCCTAATTTCTCCTGATCAATCCTAGCAACCGTTGCCCAGCACTAATTAAAAATAAGGCTCTTGTCTGACTCCAAAAAATTCTCCGGGTCGGAGCATAGAAAGCACCAACTAGATAGGTAGAAAACATCTGAGCAATGATGGTTGCCACGGCTGCCCTACTCCCCCGTACTGAGGAATCCAGAGGAAATTGAGGCAGATATTAATTGCCGCCCCGATCGCCGTTGTCACCGCTGCAAACCGCATTAGCCCCTCATTGGTGATCCAAATTTCCCGCGCCAACCCCAAGGACACAAACACCCCCGCCCAGATATGAATGACGAGAATATTTTCTGCTCCCAGATATTTCTGCCCGTAGAGGAGTTGGACTAAAAAGGGGGCAAGGAAAGTTACAGGGATGGCGACTCCGTAGGCGAGGAGGGACATGAGATCAAAAAGTTTTTGGATCCTGTTGTAATAAAAATCTTCCCCGTTGGCTTTGGAACGAATGACCGAAGGGTAGACAGAGTTGATCACCGCCGCCGGGACGAAGTACCAGAGTTCAGAAATTTTCACGGCGGCGGAATAGATGCCCACGGAGCGATCGCCCACCATTTCCTTGAGCATAATTTGGTCAATTCGCATGTAGAGAATAATCACAATCCCCGCCAAGATCAAGGGCCAGCTATCGCTAACCAGAGTTTTCATTCGGGCAAGTTGGGGTTTCCAGTTAAACAACCCATGACCCTGCTGACGGTAGAGGATCATCATCCCCAAGGAAGCCAGTCCAATCTCGACCGTCATGGCAGTGGCAAACATCACCAGCGGAGCCTGCAAAAAAATCAAGAGCAGCCGGACTCCACTCATGACAATGTAGGCAAAATTCCTTGCCCACACCGAGAACTTTGCTTGGGTTTGTGACTGAAACCAAAAGTCAATCACGTCAATAGATTGTAAAACCAAGCCTAGACAAAGAATACCCACCAGGAGAGGGATTAGATAATCTGTGCGATTTGTCAAGCTGACAAAACTCACCGTCAGGCAAAAGGCCCCAATACTACTAAAAAATTTCAGAATAAAGGCACTGCCGAGGGTTTCTTCTTTTGCCTCTGGGTCTCGAGCCAAGTCCCGAATCAAAATGTTATCTAAACCCATTTTAGCGATCGGACTCACCACCCCCATCACTGCCATGGCGTAGTTCAACAACCCAAACTGTTCTGGACCTAAATACCGAGCCACCCACAGCCCCACCACCAACCCCAAACCCAACTGCCAAACTTTTTCTGTAAATAACCACAGGGCATTGGCAATCACCTTTCGGACATTGGGCGTGAGCTTTTCCCGGAAAGAACTAAATTTGTTGTGCATGATTGCCGATGATTAAAGTGGGGTATGGGGAATCCGAAGTTTTGTGTAAGCCTGATCAAAGAGTTGTCTAAAGATTTTCCAGAATTTATTCAAGAATTTATTCGAGAGTTTATCTAGGTCTTGTCTGATATACGTTTGGCTAACCCTAATTGGATGTCACTCCGTTGCACAAAAAAATAAAAAGACCCTAGCCCGATCGTAGACTTGGTTGACTCGAATTATTCTGCTTAGGAGTTTTCTTATATTCATCGCTCATAATATTACCCTTGATATCCAAACTAAAACGAGTAGACATGGCGACATAGCAAAACCAAGTGGTATTAATTCCCATCAGCGCCGACTCGGTAATATTAGTCATGAGCAGATAGGTCAAAATTTGCAGAGGAATACTCGCCTCTGGTTGTTTATTTTGGCTGAGATGAATAATTGACCTTGAAAGATTATTAAAGAAAGAGACTGCAAAGAAAACCATCCCCAGTATCCCAATTTCTGTTCCCAGTTCGAGGATGCCATTATGAGCATTGGGGGGCTTAAATCCGGTAGTGGTTCTCAGGGTAAAGGCTGGATTGTCAGCACCCCTCCAAGCCTGAAAGAAACTTCGAGTGCCGTAGCCCATGGGGTTTTCCAGAATTTTATCCCAGATTTGCGGCCAGAAATCTGTCCTGCCGGTGAGGGTAATATCTTTGTTGAGCTTATCGACAATAATGTATTGCAAATTATCGGAAACCCAGATGGTGGCGTTGATCCCCAAAATCAGGAAGATCACCACCGATAGAAAAGCCCACTTCACCGGAATTTTCTTGATGATGCCGATATACCCCCAGAGAATTGCCAACATCAGGAAGATGATCCGACTTGCGCCGCTCCCCCCCTTTTGGAGTCCGTAGAGACACAGGACAATGAACAGGATCGATCGCCGCCGATACTTGGGCTGATAAAAGGCTTGGAGGAGCCACCAGATCACCCCCTGCGCCATGGCAAAGGAAAAGGGATTTTTATGCACCAAAATTCCCGCCCAATTGCCCTCTGCATCAGGATTCTGGCTCCTGAGACTCAGGATAATTAAAATAGCTGCTACCCAGCGCAGCATGAAGTGTATTTCTGTCCAAGAAAACTGTTTGCCTACATACACCGCTACCAAGCTCACCATAATCAAAACCAGACTATTCTGGAGGGTCAAATCTGGGGTTTGAGACCAGGAGGCGGAAAATAGGTTGAGGAACAGAACTAGAATTAATCCGGCATCTTTTTGGGCAACCATGGCGAGGCTGTAAATATAGTCCCGCATTGTCCGGCTTAGTCTCCCTGATAACAGGACGAGAATTAACACATACACCGCAATTAACATGGCTTTGAGGGTCGGGGAGGTTTCTCGATCGGCTAGCCCCCCGGGAAAAAGACGATTGTAAGGATTTTGGAGGATGCCATCAATGCCGCTAATCAAGAATATATAAGCAGTACAAACACTCCTCTCTAGCCAATAGCTCAGTTTTTTATCTTTATCTAGGTAGTTAAACAAGATAATAATGTAAAGAAAGCCGATGCCGCCGACAAGAGGCAGGACAAAAGGATTGAAGAGGATATCCTTGAGGGCATTGGGGGGAGCGCTTTGCTGGAGGAGGTAGAGTTCAGGGAGATCAGCCATAATCATAAATCGAGTTAGGGGAGTTTCCATCAAACTTGGAGAGCTTTCACTGGTGACTTTACAGGGATTACTGGAGTGCTGTTTGCCATTGTAGCAATTCTGGAGTTGGGCTTTAGATTTTTACCCAAGGCTTAGTTTGAGAATTTAGTTTTGAGATTTATGCTGAGATTTACCCTAGTCGGAATCTAGGAGCGATCTGGTAGGAGCGATCGAATAAACCCATCAAATTAGCAAAGACTACTATATGATTTCCTAGGGTTCCCAAAGTATGTATAACAGTCCTAAATGATTTCACCCGCCTGCGGCGGGTGAAATCATTTACCAGAAACAATCTAACTTAACAAATGATTTAGGATTGCTATATAAATTTTGACTGGATACTGGATATTTTGACATTAGATAACTGATGACTAACTGGAAACGGCGGCATATTCTTTCTTTGGCAGGCTTCACCCCCGATGAATATAACACTGTCCTGAAAACTGCGGCTAGCTTTCGGGAGGTCTTATCTCGAAAGACCAAGAAAGTCCCAACTCTCCAAGGGTTAGTGGTGGCAAATTTATTTTTGAGGCTTCAACCCGGACTCGGAATAGCTTTGAACTGGCAGCCAAGCGGCTATCGGCGGATATTCTCAATTTTGCACCGGGGACTTCTTCTTTGTCCAAGGGGGAAACTATTCTAGACACAGCCAAGACCTACTGGGCAATGGGGACAGATTTAATGGTGATTCGACATCAGGAGGCGGGGGTTCCGGGGCGATCGCCCAAGCGCTAGACCATCTGGGAGCCAAGGTAAGTATTCTCAATGCCGGGGACGGGCAACACGAACATCCTTCCCAAGCGTTGCTAGATTTGTTTACGATCTGCTCTCTCCTTGATCCTGTTAATCCCCGATGGGAACTTTTGCAGGGGAAAAAAGTGGCGATCGTGGGGGATATTTTGCATTCACGGGTGGCTCGATCGAACCTCTGGAGCCTATTGGCTAGTGGAGCCGAAGTTCACCTTGCCGCTCCGCCGACCCTCCTGCCGCAGTTATTCAGTAATTGGGGCAGAGACACCCATCCCCAAGGGAAACTAGTCCTCCACTGGGAGTTAGCTCCCGCCCTCGCTGGGGCAGATTTTGTCATGACCCTCCGCCTGCAAACCGAAAGAATGCGCGCCCATCTCTTGCCTAGTCTGAGGGAATATCATCATAATTTTGGGCTGACCCACGATCGCCTCCAACTTTGCCAACCCCAAGTAAAAGTCCTCCATCCGGGTCCTGTGAATCGGGGCGTAGAAATTAGCTCAGAACTCATGGATGACCCCGCTTTTAGCCTGATTCCGGCTCAAGTTACCAGTGGGATTGCCGTACGCATGGCGTTACTTTACCTTGTGGGGGTGGGGAACCAACAATTAAATTAGGGATTAAAGCAACTAAAATTAGATATTAATAAACTCTACAATTAGCTATGGCTCCTTTACCAGAATACTGCCCTAAACAAATTGCTCTTGGACCACTAGAAACGGAAATTTTAGAGATTATTTGGGATTTGGGGGAAGCTACGGTGAAACAAATTCACGATCGCATCCTCGCCGATCCCGATCGAGAACTTGCCTACACTTCTGTCACTACCGTCCTCCGCCGTTTGGCTGATAAAGGCTGGCTCCATTGTCAACGCACCGATCGAGCATTTCTATGGCAAGCTCTCGTCTCCCGGAACCAAGCCAGAGCCATCCAAGCTCACCAACATCTGAAGAAATTCCTCGCTGTGGGCAACCCCGATATAGTTGCTGCCTTTGCTGATAGTCTGGATCTGGCTAGTATGGATCAAATTGAGGCGATCGCCCAGCGCTTAAAGCAAGTCCGGCAGCAGCAATCCCCACCAGCATCTGCACCAAATCAATCAAGCTCACAACCAATGCAGGAGGAAGGAAAATAATGCATTTAGCTTTGCTCTCCTTTGCCCTGATCCTTGCCTTTTGTCTGCGCTCTGCCTATTTGGGTAAACATCTTGGCAAACAAATTACTACTCCAAAAATCAACCTCACCATTAGTTTGTTTCTCCTGCCACCTCTGCTGATTCTCACTAGTACCTTGGCAATTCTCTGCATGGGGAATCAAGGTGTGATGGCGGGGGGCAGCGAAAGTTGGTGGAGCTATGGACTCAGTTTAGTTGTTTGGCTCGGAGCTTTATTAACTCTAGGAAAATTGACATTCCAAGGCTGGCAAACCCTAGTTCATCTTCGGCAGCAACCGATGATTAAGCTGGAAAAATATAGCCAGAATATTAATCAAAATATTAATCAAAATATTAATCAAAATTACTCTCCTAGAGTTCATCAAAACTTGGCTCGGCTGATCGATCGCCCCGAACTTTTTAGCGGACAAATTGGCTTTTGGCAACCAGAACTAGTGATTACTCAAGGGCTTTTAGATTGCCTCACCCCAGAGCAACTCCAAGCAGTCCTCGCCCATGAACAGGCTCACCATCACTACCGGGATACCTTTTGGTTTTTCTGGCTGGGTTGGCTGCGATCGATTACCTCTTGGCTACCGCAGACGGAATTTCTGTGGCAAGAATTACTCCTCTTCCGGGAAATTCGGGCTGATGCCTACGCTGGCAAAGTTGTAGAGCCATTGCTCCTAGCGGAATCTCTGCTTTTGGTCGTGAGCCATCCCCTCACCCCTGCCCCAGATTATGACCCGAATATTTGTACTGCCTTTAGCCTGCCCCTGCCCCAACCTCGCCTCACCAGAAGAATTAATGCTCTGCTGGATAAGTCCCCGCCAGAGTTTCACCTGCCAGTCCAGTTTTGGGTGTGGTTAGCCTTGGGTTTTATGCCGCTTTTAACTATTCCTTTTCATACTTAATAAGTCGAAGATAATTCCCTAATCATTTATTCAACCTGTCAACCCCAACCTATGACCTACTGCCTCGGTATCATCACCACTAGTGGCTTAGTTATCGCCGCCGACTCCCGCACCAATGCTGGAGTAGACTACATTTCTACCTATGAAAAGCTCTTTGATTTCTCAATGGTTGGCGATCGAGTGATTAGCATCTGCACCTCTGGCAACTTATCGATTACCCAAGCCGTGATTACAAGCCTCAAAAAAGATATTAAAACCCAGCAGGAAACTAGTCTGCATAGTCTGACAAGTATGTATGATATGGCTCGATACATAGGCAACAAACTCCGGGCAATTCAAGGCGAAGACAAGGAATGGCTAAAAAAAGATGGGGTAGACTGGCAAGCTAGTTTATTGCTGGGGGGACAAATTCGGGGAGAGAATCCAGAGCTTTATTTAATCTATAGTCAGGGCAATTTTATTCATGCTACGCCCTCAACTCCATTTTTCCAAATTGGGGAAACTAAGTACGGCAAGCCCATTCTCGATCGCATCCTCACCTACAACACCCCCATCAAAGAAGCAGCTAAATGTGCCTTGCTATCGATCGATTCCACCATGAAATCAAATATTTCTGTGGGACCACCCATCCATCTAATTCTCTATGAAGCTAATAGTTTTGTGATTAAGCATCATCTCAAACTAGACCGAGGTAATGCCTACTTGACCGAAATCAGACAGTGCTGGGAAGTCGCTATTAAAAAAGCCTTTGAGGAAATTCCTGCTATTAACTGGTTCTCGGAAACTGAAGTTTAGTTTTAGTTGTTGACTTATCAAATTTAATCAATTTATTCAAAATCAATATTGTCATAAATTTCTACAAAGGAAATATCGAATTTTACTATTTGCAAAGATAGCACTGAATTATTATTTTGATATTCAGATAATACCCATTGTCCTTGACTATTTTTATTGAATTGTATTACATATTTCTGATATTGACTAATTAAAATATATTCTTGAAATTCCGGAATGGAGCGATAGTAATAAAACTTTTCACCTTGATCATAATTTTGGGTTGATTTTGATAAAACTTCAACAATTAAAGAGGGATTCATTACAGTTGTTTTACCTGTGCCGTAATAAGTAGGTTCACCTGTAATCATCATAATATCTGGATAGGTTGCCTCTGAGTAGGTGGGAATCCAGAGTTTGACATCACCGATAAAGATATTATAGTTTTGTTTTTTCAAGGCAAATTTTAAGTTTGCAGCAAAATTCAAGGCAATTTTATTATGATCTGTCGTGCCACCCGTCATGCTAACGATTTCTCCATTCTTATATTCATGTTTATCGGTGGCGAGTTCTTCCATTTCCAAATATTCATCAAAGGTGTAAGTTTGATTGCTCAAGGCAACTGTCATTGTTTTCTCCAGTTAAATAAATATTTGTTTAATGCTTCACTTAATATATTAGCTTGGTAAGTATTGAGTAACATATTCGATCGCCTCTAATTTTTGCAGAGAATTAGTTAATCTCAACTTGGTTTTTATTTCTCCAGCCCAATTTTTTTAACCGGTAAAAGGAACTGTAAAACCTATACCACAAGCCTCAGTTAGTTTGCCTCTGGCTCTGATTAACAAAGGTTCGCCATCGGTTCTAATTAGGACTTCGGCGGGGACGGGATGACCACAGAAATTGAGAGGGGAAAAGGAGAGAAGATAGGCTCCACAATGATCGATGACGAGGCGATCGCCAATGCGTACCTCTGGTAATTTAATCCCCTTATGTACCACATCTAGGGGCGTGCAGGTAGAACCAACGATCGTTACTTCTTCGACAGGAATTTCTGTTTTGCGTCCGGCAATCCAAATAGAAGGTTCAAAGACCCGGTACTGGGGTTGTTTAACACCGAGGTTATTGTTGCCCCCATCTACAATGACAAACTTTTTGCCACGGGAGATTTTAATATCCATTACCGTCGTCACAAATACCCCAGCAGAAGCAGTAATAAAACGCCCACTTTCAAAGAAAATTCGTTGGAGAGTTGCTTGTAAATTTGCAGGTAGTTCATCAAATAAAATCTTTAATTCTTGACGGAGACGATCGAGGTCTAATCCCGGTTGTTCATCACTTTCTGGAACCCCAAAACCACCCCCAAAATCTAGCATTGTAATTGGTAGTTGATGAGTTTGATTAATTTGATTAGTTAGCGATCGCTCTGCAATCATCTTGAGTAAATATCTGGTATTCGTTGCAATATCTTCGGCTTTGAGATACTGGGAACCTGCATAGACAAATAACCCAGCGTACTCTACTAAATCTGGGCTACAAAGGCTAATTACTTCATCTAAATCTGCTTCTTCAATCCCAAAAGGTGAAGCCACTCCCCCCATCCGCAAAATTGCCTCGGCAGCGCTCAACGGGGGATTTACCCGGAGCATTACCTGAGTTTTTGTGTGGAGCAGTTCACTATATTTTCGCAGTAATAATAATTCCTGTTTTGACTCGGTATTAAAAGCTAAAATTCCTGCTTCTAGGGCAATTTTGATGCCTTCTGGAGATTTGCCAGGACCACCAAAAATAATCTGTTTCGGGGGGATTCCGTACTGGAGGGCGTGGACTAGTTCCCCCGTGGAAGCAACATCAATAATCAAATCCTGAGCCGCTAAAATTTGCATCAGTGCCGGGTTAGGATTGGCTTTGAGAGAATAAATTAACTCTGCCCCTAGGGGGATCGTATTTTTTAGGTCACTGACATTTTGTAATAGTTGAGATGCGGAATAAATAACTAAAGGAGTTTGATAAATATCGGCTAAGTTCTCAATATCAACTCCTGCCATTACTTGAGATGTAATCATATTTTTTTGACACTCCCACGGCTAAAGCAAGTGGGATTCTTTAAGAATCCAGAATCTGATTTTTCAGATACCAAATCTTAAGGGTGCAGTCAATTCGCCCCTACCCATTCCCTTTCACTGGCTTTCACCATGAGGCTTACGGCTACTTTTTTAATTTTTAGCTTTCGTTCGCACTTTTCAACACTAGCCAGTTTGGTACACTCTATATCCTGTCTTTGCTTGCCTGTTCCTTAGTCTTTCCCAGCATGGCTGGTAGTTTCTTTCTGGCGGGAGTTTCACCGACCTAGGATATTTCAACGTGCAGTTGATACGCCTACTTGTTCAGCACAAATTAAATTTAGCATAAAGTTTTACGAATATTTTTGATCATTTATGTCTATGTTTTCTAGAGTACCAAACTGCCTTTCGATCGAGTGTTATTTTGAGACTGCCTTGAAATTGCCTTGAAAAGATGAGGATAAGGGGTTGAGGTAACTAAATTTTTTAGGAAATTTTGTACTTTTGTATACTATAGTAAAAATATATCAAAATCTTTTAATAGAAAACTACACAAAACCCATTAACCACCAAATAAACCAAAGGACGAGTGCAGGAGTGAAGCAAGAACCCGTGACTTCTTTTTCTCGATCGCAACCAATGTTGCAGCGCTACAATGCCCAAGAAATCGCCCGACAATACCAATGGCGATGGGGAAAGCTAATTATTCGGGGGATGACTATTTTTTGGCGCTGTGCCTTGTTTGCTTGGGGATTGCAACTAGACAAATGGACAAACCAACTAGAAGCCCATAAACTCAAACGTGCTGCCCAATTACGCCATCTCCTGACTCACCTCGGACCTACTTTCATCAAAGTTGGACAGGCTCTCTCCACTCGTCCCGACCTTGTGCCGAAGGATTATTTAGATGAATTAATCAAACTCCAAGACCAGCTACCGCCCTTCCCTAGCTCGATCGCCTTTCAGCTGATTAAGCAAGAATTAGGTAGTCATCCCGAAGATATCTTCAGTGAAATTTCCCCAAAACCAGTAGCCGCAGCCAGTTTGGGGCAGGTATATCAAGGTCGGCTCTACTCCGGGGAAAGTGTTGCCATCAAGGTACAACGCCCGAACCTCTTGCCTGTAATCACCCTCGATTTGTATCTGATGCGCTGGACGGCGGGGTGGATTGGCAAGTGGCTCCCCTTGAACTTGGGGCATGACCTGACTATGATCGTGGATGAATTTGGCACAAAGCTGTTTGAAGAAATCGACTATATCAACGAAGGCAGAAATGCCGAACGCTTTGCTGGCTATTTTCAAGACGACCCCACAGTAAAAGTCCCCCTGATTTATTGGAACTACACGAGTCGGCGGGTCTTGACCCTAGAGTGGATCAATGGCTGCAAGCTGACAGATGCCCAAGCGATCTGTAGAGAAGGCATGGACTCCGATAATTTAATTAAAATTGGGGTGACTTCTGGGCTACGCCAGTTATTAGAATTTGGCTTTTTCCATGCTGACCCCCACCCCGGCAATCTCTTTGCTCTCCGCCCCCAGTGTCCCGTAGATGGGAACCAACAGGTAGAAGCATGGCAGAAGGAAACCATGGCTTTTATTGATTTTGGGATGATGGATCAACTAGATGAAGACACCAAGGAAAATCTGGTGGATGCGTTGGTGTACCTAATCAACAAGGACTACCTAGCACTAGCGAGGGTATTTATAGATTTGGGCTTTTTGGCTCCGGGAACAGATATTACGCCGATCGTCCCTGCTCTAGAATTAGTGCTTGGTAATGTGATAGGCGAAAAAGTTGTAGATTTTAACTTCAAAACCATCACCGACCAGTTCTCAGAGTTGATGTTTGATTATCCCTTCCGCATCCCGGCGAAGTTTGCCTTGATCATTCGCTCTTTGATCACCCAAGAAGGGCTGGCTCTAACCATGAATCCAGAATTTAAGATTGTGGAAGTTGCCTATCCCTACGTTGCCCAAAGATTATTGACAGGAGAATCGCCCCAGCTACGGCGGCGCTTAATTGATATCCTCTTTAAGGATGAGAAATTCCAGTGGCAAAGATTGGAGAATTTGATTGCCATCGCTCGATCGAACGAAGGCTTTGATCTGCTGCCCACGGCAGGCATGGGTTTTCAATACCTGATGTCGGAGGAAGGAAAACTCCTCCGGCGGCAACTGGTCTTAGCCCTGACGGAGGACGATCGACTCCACACTGCCGAAGTTCAAAGACTCTGGGATTTGATCAAAGATGACATCCAACCCAGTAAACTATTTGGGGTGGCTTGGTCTGCCCTGAGCGACTTCTCCACCGAAAATATCGCCGCCCTCCTACCCATCCCGGCTATGCGCTAGGGCTTTCGGTCGATTAGCTAATCATCTGCATATTTACACCTGATAATTCCTCGTAACCCCTTTCGGAAAATTCTATGCCCATGTTTTTTGATCCGCCGTACTTTTTGTTATTTTTGGCTTATTCGCTGGCCTCGCCTCTGGTATTGCTTTTCAGGCGACCCTCAAGGAACAAGCCATGGCTTGGAAAACCAATCGATCGACCCGGAGCATTGCCCAGATGCGGAGTATCCAACTGAAGCTACCTTTTTGGGGGATTACCATTGGCATTGGGATCTTTCTAACGGCGGGCTTAGAAGTATTTGGCTTTCCACCCATTCTTGCCTCCGGAGTCGCCATTCCCTTAACCATTGTTAGTAGCCTATTTATCTGGTTACAATTGGGGAGTATGCTTAAACAAATTGAAACTGGCGGATTTAAGGTTCTTGATCTAGATTCCTTTGAATAATTCATGGCTGTTCTCGCAAAAAAACGTAGCTCCAAATCCAAGCGCCGGAACCTTTTATTTGAGAAGGTAATGGCAATGATCACTGTAGCTAACCTAGGCTTAGTTTTATTTGATCTGAGTTATATTCCGTGGCGAAACTTTTATTTATTTAATATTGGGGGTGTTCGGGTAGAACTTTTTGGTTTCCAAGCCCAAATTCCCCGACTTACAGATATTTATGACCCGATTAAAGGTATTGAACCCTACCGAGATACGGTGGCTTACCTAGAAAAAGTAGAGCAGCTCAAAGCACAGGTGGCAGATCAGGGATTGCGATCGCCCCAAGTAACGGCAACCTTGGCGGAGTTACGGGAACTGAGCGACCAAATGGTTGATACTAATCCTTTTGCTTGGCTGACAA
>JAAUUE010000064.1 GCA_012031635.1 Coleofasciculaceae cyanobacterium SM2_1_6
TGATTAGTATCCTGATTAATGTATTGATCAAATGTATTGACGAAGCACGATCGCTGCCGCCGGATTATGCGCCCCATCAATTAATAATTTTTTGCCTTGATATTCTAGCCATTGCACCCTCCCTTGCCACCGAGTCTGCTCCATGCCCGCTTGGATTGCCTCTAGGCTAATCTGCCAACCTTGGGATTGGAGAATCTGAATTGTAGCGATCGCCACCGCCGAATTCATCAGTTGAAATTCCCCCAACAAAGCCAAGGGATACTTGATCCCCCCAGCCATAGCCCAAGCATTTTCCAAGGGTGTGGCGGGTTCCACCCAAGTAGTCGGCGATTCCAGACTGGTAACTTTCTCCAGAAATACTGCCTGCGCTTCTGGGGGCAGCTGCCCAATCACCACAGGGCATTTTGCTTTAATAATTCCGGCTTTCTCAAAGGCAATTTTTCCTAGGGTATCCCCCAACTGCTGGGTATGTTCAAGGCTGATAGAAGTAATCACCGCAACTAGGGGCTGATCTACTACATTGGTGGCATCTAACCTGCCCCCTAAGCCCACTTCAATGATGGCAATGTCTACTTTTTGTTGAGCAAAATATAGCCAAGCGGCGGCGGTGATTACTTCAAATTGAGTCGGGACTTCGGCACTTCGGCTCCGCTCAGTGACCACTTCGCTCAGTAATCCTGAATTTACTCCCGGAATGGCGGCTTGGACTTGTTGGAGGACTTGGACAAGTTCTGCTTCGGGGATGGGGACTCGATCGAGGGTAATCCGCTCCTGCCAACTAATTAAATGAGGCGAAGTATAGCAGCCAACTCGATACCCCGCCGCCGTCAACACTGAGGTGAGGTAAGCACAGACAGAACCCTTGCCATTACTCCCCGCCACATGGATCACAGGAATCGCCCGGTGGGGATCACCCAAATCTGCCAAAAGCCGCCGCATCCGTTCCAGCCCCAAATGCACCCCAAAACGTTGCCAAGGCTGAAGAATCTCGTCAATCTTATTCACTGCTCAATGTTTACTTTTTACTTTTTACTTTTTACTTTTTACTTTTTACTGATAACTGATAACTGATAACTGTTCACTGTTCATGCCAAATCCCAGTCAAAATGCTTTTCACCCCTAGGCCAATACGATCGATATCCTCATCCAACAGGGGGGGCCAGAGGACTCCAGCCCGGACCCCCGCCATGAAAGCCCGCCTACTTTCGTAAGCTACGAGATAAATAGAAGTCATCACTTCTCGATCGATACTTTCTGCCCCTTGCAAATCTCCAAACACCATTTTCAGAGCGACTAAGATATTTGTCACCTGCCCCGGCACTGGGGGTTTTCCCTGCTGGAGCCGAGATAAAAAAGACTCTGGAGTAATTTGATAATCTTTGCCTTGGGCAGTGAGAAAACTGTAGGCGGCTTGATAATCCATTCAATTTTCCTCAGTAATATCTGGCTCGTTGCCAATTTCTACTTCCTCATAAATTAGAGCGATCGGTAATCGCAGGTCAATACTTGATAGCTCCACTTCTTCTCCGGCTTCATAGGGCATAAACTCCCATATTCCTTGGTTGTTGAGCCGAAATACTTCCACACTGAGCAAGTCAGAAGCTATTAATACGTACTCTCTGAGGGTAGCAAGGCGGCGATACTGGGCAAATTTTGTCCCTCGGTCATAAGCCTCTGTTCCCGGAGAAAGAACTTCCATAATTAAGCAAGGATAACGAGTGAATTGTCTGGCTTTTTGATCTCGAAGATCACAAGTGACAACAACATCAGGATAGAAAAAAGCTCCTTGATCGGTGATGGCAACTTTAGCATCAGAAGTTCTGACCTTACAGCCTCTTCCTCGGAGATGATTTCTGAGGATCGCCCCCAAGTTAACGATGATATCTACATGGGGCATAGTGCCACCAGCCATTGCTAACACCTTACCCTCAATATATTCATGTCTGAGCGACTGTTGTTCTTCCCAAAGAAGATAGGTTTTTGCATCTATATTTGTATCTACAGCATAGGGGGTGGCAACCATAGCTTTTACCTTTAATTAGGCTTCTTGACCCATCAACCAGAGCCAGTGGATATGAGACTTAATGGCGGCGGTAAAACTAGGCAAAACGTTGTATTTTACGCCGTACTCTGCACAGGTAGCTTGGACAATGGGAGCGATCGCTGGATAGTGGACATGACAGATGCCGGGAAATAAGTGGTGTTCCACTTGATAGTTTAAGCCGCCGATGTACCAAGTCAGCAAAGCATTGTGGGGCGCAAAATCCACCGTGGTTTCCAGTTGATGTACTGCCCAAGTATTTGCCAAGGGTTGAGCATCTTCTGGCAAGCTCACAAACTCTGCTTCGGGCATACAATGAGCAGTCTGAAACACAAAGCTCAACCATAGCCCCGTAATGGCACTGGCTCCCAGATAAACACTAATCACCTGCCAAGCGGGATGCAGCCAGAGGGGAATTACAAAAGCAAGGGTAAAAAAGAGCAACTTCCCGAAAATTACTAGAAATAAATCCTTACCTTGGGGGCGGGGAATCTTGTATTCACCAATGCTACCCAAGAGGAGGTCTTTGAAATCACGGTAGAAGTGCCAAGCGACTACCAAGAGGCTGTAGAGGATCGGCAAATAAATATGCTGGAAACGATGGAACCAGTAGCGTTTTTGCTGGGGAGCTAAACGGCATAATGCTCCCATATTAATATCATGATCTACGCCGCAAACGTTGGTGTAGCTGTGGTGGAGGAGGTTATGTTGTTGTTTCCAGAGGTAGGAACTCACTCCCAAAATATCGGCTCCAAAGCCACAAACTTGATTGAGAATGGTGTTGTCGGAATAGGATTTATGGTTGCCATCGTGCTGAATACTCAAGCCAATCCCCGCCATTGCCATGCCCAAGGAAAAACAGAGGATAGCAACTTGCCACCAAGTCTGGGCTGCAAATACCAGTAATCCCCAAGAGAGCGTAAACCAAGTAAAAATAATTAGGGTTTTCAAGTACATCTGGGGAGCATCTTTGGGAGATAAGCCATTGGTCTGGAAATATTCATCTACCCGCCGTTTTAATTCTTGATGAAAATTATCGGTGCGATCGTACTTAACTTTTAAGTGTCTGTTGGCTAGACTAAAATTGCTTTCTACATTTCCGGAAGCATTCCCAGAAGCTGGGGCGGGGTTTAATTTGGTATTCACTATCACGCAGTATTATGTCCTTGTAATTCTTAAAATTTACTTAATTTTTTTGTCACATCTTGTCACATCTAAGGAAATGTGTATGCAAAATCAGGGTAAAAATATCACCCCGCAGCTTGGGTTTAACTATTGATATTATCTCATAAAATTCGTTAAGATGGCTGGTGTTAATCATCTATAAATTTAACCATAATTTATCCATAAACTTAATTTCTAAAATTAATATGGTAGAGTCCTCCCCTAATTCTGTCCAATTTCTGACGGCTGAAGAGTCGGCTGATGTCGATGCTGCCCTGCTTTCATCTTCAGAAAAATTCCTGACTAGATTAACTATTTCTTCTGCCCGGGTTCTCCAACAAATAGCCAAAGATCAATCAGTAAGGATCGAGGATTTGACTGCCAAACAGATTATTGACTGGTTTGAAAAAGATAGTAAGCTACGTCGGGAACAGGGCATAGAAGCGGCTTTTCTTAAGTGGTGATCATGGCTATTTATTGATAGTTTATTGATAGTTTATTGATAGCTTATTGATAGTTTATTGATGGCTTATCGATAACTAATCATCAAAAATAATTAAAAATCTTGGGATGGGCAATGGCTAAAGAACCATTGATTGAATTAAAAAATATTTCTAAGTCCTTTGGCGATAGCAAAATTCTTGTTAATGCGAATTTGACTATTTATCGAGGTGATGCTTTGGCAATTATTGGACCTTCGGGGACTGGAAAATCGACGATCCTGAGAATTATTGCCGGGTTATTGGCTCCTGATGCGGGGGATGTCTATGTGCAGGGACAAAAACGTGAGGGCTTAATTGATGACGCTCCAGACCCGATCGGGATTGGCATGGTATTTCAACAAGCCGCTTTGTTTGATTCTTTGACGGTGGATGAAAATGTGGGTTTCCTGCTTTATCAACATTCTCGGCTCGATCGAGTCCGCATTCGGCAACTAGTAGAAGAAAAATTGGGTATGGTTGGTTTAGCCGCCGAGGTGGCGGATCAATTACCTTCCCAACTATCGGGGGGAATGCGGAAGCGGGTGAGCTTTGCGAGGGCTGTGATGGCAAACCCAGATAACCCCAAGGATAATCCCGAAGTGATCCTCTACGATGAACCAACGGCGGGGCTAGACCCGATCGCCTCTACGGTAATTGAGGATCTCGTCCGCCAACTCCAAGCAGAAAAAGCCGGGTGTAGTAGCTATGTCATGGTTACGCACCAAGAAAGCACCATCCGCCGTACCGCCGATCGAATAGTTTTTCTTCATCAAGGACAGGTGCGATGGTCGGGGAGCGTTAAGGAAATAGATAATACTAATAATCCTTTAATTAAACAATTTTTTAGTGGCAGCACCACAGGGCCAATTCAAGTAACTGGTTAAGAAATTAAACAAATTACCTCCTTAATTCCCCTCTTCAAATCGATCGAATCAACTTCTGCAATTGTCTACTTTCTAATTCCAAAACTCGGCGGGCAAAATCTCGATCGGCCTCCAATAGATCATCAAAGGCCTCCACAGGAATTGCTAAAATCCGGGTATCGGCGCTCAGGGCAGCGATCGTACTTTGGGATTCACTGTGGGTTAGCACTTCCAACTCATCGAGGGTTTGTCCGGGGCGGAGGGCTTCCCTCTGGATCTCGCCATTAGCTAAGGGGCGTTGAATTTCTGCCTCCCCAGCGATCAGCAGCAGTAATTCCCGGCAGGTATCCCCAACTTCCGTAATCAAAGCTCCGGGGGTATAAGTCCGGATCTCTGCCCGGTTTGCCAGAGCCATGAGGGTCTGACTGTGGAGGCGATGAAAGAAATCACTGTTGTAGATGTAGATGATTTTTTCTAAGGTTGGGAATTTAGTTAAGGGAGCTTGGGGATGGTCGAGAATCAGCTTGCCAGTTTCTTGGACAAGGGGATGGTGTTCGTACTGCAAGCCAAGGGAAATTTCCTGCCCGATCTGGGGATGAATCTGAGCGACTAGATACACCGCCACCGCTTGAATTACGGGGTTGCGATCGTCCACCAATAATTCTAGGTATGCCAAAATATCTGCCGTTGATAGGTCTAACGCACAGGATTGCTGCCCAAAGCTAGTTAATTGTTCTAAAACTAAGGGATGGAGACGATTCTCCAAAGGAGAGGCTGCGTCAACGTTCCACAGCCCAGATTCTAGTAATTCCCCTAAAACCACTGGATGCAGTTCCCCCAAACTCTTGGCTAGGGGCAGAGCGGCGGGATCAGCTTGGAGTTTACTGAGGATTTCCAGAATACTTTTGGTAATTAATTCCTTTTTGTGGTGAATACTTTCTTGGAGGAGAGTCAGGGCGGCTTGATGTTCTTGGAGCAGAGGTTGGTGCAAAGCCCGGAAACCAGACACCAAATCCGTTAATTTTGCTAATAAAAACTCACAACGGCGGATATCCGAAACTCCCGCATCCAAGCCTGTCATGATCCATTCTTCTTCTTGGGGGGTGATGGCGTACTGACGCTGCAAAGCCCGGACTTCTGGAGAGTTAGCGGGGGGTATCTGGCTGGAGTTTTTGCAAGGTCATTAATCTTTCTAGGGATTGCCGATAGCCATTGAGCCGGATCTGGTTTTCGAGGTTGCGCTGCCGATCGGGGTTGAGCAGGTCTGGATCTTCCACCCCCAATTCTTCTAGCACCTCCTGATGCTCATCGTCTGTAATTCCCAACTCCTGTCGCATTTGTTGCAGCACCCCAAGACTACTGGCATAGTTGACATAGCCTTCCTCTAAGGCTTCCTTTACTACTCCTTTATAGGCTTGATGGCGCTTTTCCTTGGTAAATCCCGGCAGTACCTTGGCTAAGACATAAACTTCGTTGGTGTGGAGGTCATCGATCGATCGTCCATCCAGAAACTGAGAAATATCTAGTTGGAGCTTAAATAATTGCTTGCGGAAACGACTTGCAAGGCTTTCTCGGCTGTAGAGATTCGCACTCCGTCGCCAAGTTTTGTATAGCCACAGCGTACTCAGGGAGACTAAGCCCAATTCGTAGATGTATTGAATTTTCACGGGTAGTAACTGGATCAGGGGACGACCCGCAAAGATAAAGAAGAAGTTAAAGACTCCAAAGGTAGTGACAGTAAAAATCCGATGACGAATCTGCTCTGGACTCAGGGCAGGAGCAGCCCGGCGACTATAATTTTTAATCCAGCTTTCTGCCCCCCGCCCCAAACCATAACCCAACAGGGTAAATAAACCCAAGGTCAGGGGTACAGCAACTAGTTTGGGGATATTAATTGCTTGCCCCCCCAGATAAAACCCCGGTTCGAGGAGGGATGCTAGTTGATCGGTCTGCCTTGCCCAATAGCCAGAGAAATAATAATCCCAACTGCCAGCGTAGAGATAGTAATAGACAAAATAACCCACAACTAAACCCACGTAGCCATAGCGGAGCCAAGTAGTTTCTGGTTTGGGTAAACTATCCCAATAAGCCCGTTCTGAGTCGATATCAATGCAGGGATTTTGGCAAGCCACACAGGCGCTTTGTTCTTTTTCTGCTGCCTGTGTAGGCAGAGTCCGACACATGGACTGGGTGATTTTCGCCTCTCCCATGTGGGCTTTGCTGCTTAATAAACCGCCGGGTTCACTGTAGACTTGCTGCACCGGAGCCATGGGACAAAAATAGTTACACCAAGTCTTGCCGCCGTAGAGATAGCCCACGGTGATGGCACAGGCGATCGTTCCCCCTAACCAGAGAGTTAAGACTAGGCGATCGGCATTAAAAAACAAAATCCTGCCCACTAAACCCACAAATAACCAAGCAAACTGCACCGAAGCATAGTTTCGGCCCAGCCAAGAGTCGGCTTTCACCTTCGCTAGTTCGTAGCGGACTTTTCCCGTCTGGGGATTTTCTCGTTTGTACTGCCTTTGCCAACCCAAGGCTCTGGGGATTTGAGACAAGAAGGAAAGGGGACAAATGCGCCGCCACAGTTCGTGACCGAAGATGAGGAGAATAAAAATTGCCGCCGGGACGATCGCCCCCCAAAAAATTGTCGTTCCGAGGGGGTAGGGCTGCTCGGTTAAACAGTTTCCCTGCACTAGCACACAGGCGTTGGGATCAAGGCGGAAGGGACTCCAAGGATGATCGGCAGCAGTGAGTTGAGCAGTCCAAGGATCGTAGATCAAGGAGGCAATCAGGACTAGCCAAGCAATGGTTAATACCCAGCGCACTCGGTGCATCGTCTGTTCAGGAAACTGTGTCAGCATAGATTCAAAAGTATAAAATTCTCGACTATAAACTTCAGACTTCAGACTTCTAGATTATATATTTTTAGGTAAGTAATCTAACGCCAGATTCACAACTACTTGAGACCGTAGCGGAGTTTGTTGAGCATCTGCTGAGATTTCAAATCTAGGGAATTTACCAAAAATCTGCCCCTAGGGGTTTTATCTCGATGGTGGTGATGGCGCGATCGTCTCTGAGCTTCTGTCACCACATCCCGGAGTTGAGTAGAGGACATCCATTCTGCTCCGTAGCCGGTCACGGTTAACTTTTGAGCATAGTCTGACGTGGCAACAATTAAGCGCCGCCGCCGTCGATCGCCCACATAACGAAAGTTTGCACAAAATTTTTCAATAAAAGTATCTGCCGTCTGCCCAAAGTCTGTATAGTGGACTGCTAGCTGCTTTGTATATTCCTGACAACAGCCCGGTGTATCTCGATGTTGGGCATCAAAGACCAATTTTGTCTGATAGCCTTCTAAAGCACTGTAATTAATCATTACCTCCACCAATTCGTCTCTGGCGGTTTCTAGGTCGTGCTGTCTGAGGGTTTTTTGCAGACAATTCCATGCACCAATGACGTTGTAGCCATCAATCAAGAGTACGGCCTCGGCAGGGGAGGATGACATAATAGTAAGGAGATAATATTAATGAATAGTTTAGAAATAAGCATATATTCTTTTAATATTAACAAGACTGACATTAACTTGGTAACAATTCAGTCACAATTTCCCTAGTAAGTCCCTTAATAATTTAATGAATCAGTATCCAGTTTCAGGTAGCCCCAAAACCATGCGTAAATTAGAAAAGCCCCAGAGAATTGGTATTTTTGACAGTGGTGTTGGGGGAATTACCGTCCTCCGGGAAGTGTATCGTCATCTGCCCAATGAATCTGTTGTCTACTTTGGGGACACGGCCCGATTACCCTACGGCAATCGATCGAGAGCCGAGATTACTGAGTTTATGCGGGAGATTATTACTTGGTTTGAGACCCAAGAAGTGAAAATGGTGATCACAGCTTGCAACACCAGTGATGCCCTAGCTCTGGAAACTATCCGCCAAGAGTTCTCCTTGCCGATTTTGGGGCTGATACTACCCGGTGCTAGAGCCGCCGTGAAGCAGGGAAAACGCATCGGGGTGATTGCCACTCCTGCCACCGCCCAGAGCAATGCCTATCGGCGAGCCATCCAAGAAGTAGACCCCACTTGTCAGGTGTGGCAGGTGGGTTGTCCAGAATTTGTGCCATTGATCGAGCAGAACCGAGCAAACGATCCCTACACCAGAGAAGTGGCGGAGCAGTACCTGCGTCCCTTGTTGCAACAGCAAATTGATACCCTTGTCTATGGCTGTACCCATTACCCTCATCTCGATCGAGTCCTGCGATCGCTCCTGCCCAGTCACATCAAGCTCGTAGACCCCGCCCTCCATGTTGCGACGGCTGCGGCTCAAGAGTTAGAATTGTTAGGGCGTACTAGTACTAAGCCCCCGACCGCTACTCGTTTTTGTGTCAGTGGTTCCCCTTCGCAATTTGCCCAAGTTGCCAAACAATGGCTGGGTTGTACCCCCAGAGTAGAAAAAATTTATCTCCGGGGGGCAAATTCGTTACTGCCCCTAGACTCACGAGAGTAAATTATCATTAATATACAGCTAACATTGAGAATAGTTGACTGAGCAGATAGTTAGATAATCAGATAGTTAGATAATTGGTAAATAATTAGATAATGAGTATTAACTGGTAATTAGTGCGTAATTAACAAAGAGTTATATTAGATAGTCTAGGAATTAGGGCAGGGGAAATTTTTTATGGTGAAATCAGACGATCGACCTACCACCAAGAGTAACGGCTCCATGATGGCCCAACTCAAAACTCTGAAGCAGGAAGATGAAACCCTGTACAACATTTTGGCGGTGGATGTCTGGGCGCTTGCCAAGACTATGGATGAGTTTCAGCCCGGTTTCTGGACGGAGTTTATGAAAAACCGGGAAAAAGCGATGAAGCGATTCATTGCCGAAGTAATTAAAAATAAGCCCGCCGCCGAAAATAATAAACGCCCTCCCTTTCTCCGCTAGTCCCGTATTTTAACTATCCAAGTCAGTTTTCCCTACGATATTCTAAAAATATTCTAAAAATATTCTAAAAAATTATGGCGATCGAGATTTCTGCTAATGCCAGCCTCGATCGCTCTTCTATGACAATAGATAATTCCCAAGGATTAGGAGTCCTAAATGATTTCACCCGCCTGCGGCGGGTGAAATCATTTACCAGAAGCAATCTAATCTAACAAATGATTTAGGCTTGCTATATAGGAGTTTACCAATTAGCGATCGTTTCTTTAATTGCCTGATGAGCCTCAGTTAAGGATTGCTCCCGCAGTGCATCCCCCATGTTCAATCCATCCGCCGTAATGAAAGTTGTATCTGTCACCCCCATAAACCCAAAAATGGCTCTCAGGTAAGGCTCATGGAAATTGTAGGCAGCGGCAGGAGTTCCGGGCTTGAAAACCCCTCCTTGGGAAGTAATCACGAGTAATTTTTTCCCCATGACTAAACCTTCATAACCATTCGCCCCGACAGTAAAAGTTTTACCAACTCTTACAATCTGGTCAAGGTAGGCTTTGAAAACGGCGGGAATAGTTAAGTTATACATGGGGATCGCAAAGACGTAGCGATCGGCGGCTAGAAATTCTTCCACCAAAGCATCAGAAATACTAATCGCTGCTTGAGTTCGGGGGAATGATCGGCTGGAGAACTAAAGGCAGCCGCAATCCAACTTTCATCCACAAAAGGTACAGGATTATGCCCTAGGTCTCGATAGGTGACAGTATCACTGGGGTGGGCAGTTTGCCAGCCAGTCATAAATTCTTGGGCAAGGCTACGGGAAATGGAGCGATCGCCACGGGGACTGGCATCAATGTGCAGAATTTGAGACATGGATTTGCGCCTGTTAAAGATTTCGTAATTTTTTGATTACTGACCATCTCCTCTGCTGCTTTGGAGTTTGTTCCAAAAAGAGATTTGAAGATGATAGAATACATACTAATAGTAACTAGTTTCTAAAGTAAAGTAGTTACCAGAAAGTAAGTAAGTATCCACTGTCAACTGCTCACTATCAATTCCCTACTATCATCATGTCCCCATCCGAAAATAGTCAGCCCTGCCCCGTTAGTATCCTCGTGTCCCTACTCTCAGGTCCTTGGACTTTATATATTCTTTGGGTATTGAGCAGTAGGGAGTCTATGCGATTTGGAGCTTTGAGTAGAGAGATTCAGGGAATTTCTACAAAAGTACTCACGGAGAGATTACGGATGCTGGAAGCCGAGAAGATTATTTATCGAGATTACAAGGCAACTATTCCCCCTCAAGTTACCTACGGCTTAACCGATCGAGGTCAAGAACTCATCGGAGTTATCGAACAAATTGATGCGATCGCCCAACGTTGGTACGGGCAAAAAAGCACAAACTTAGTTAAGTAAAAGCTATTACAAGCCCGGTTACAAGATAGTTACAAGCCCGATTACATACTAGCTACGCTGTGACAGGAACTTTTTGATAAACAGCCTGAGCAACCTCGGCAAATTTTTGCATCCCTAGGGCAATCTCCTCATTAGTTGCCGTGAGGCTGATGCGGAAACACTGCTGCTTGTGCGCCCACTCTTCCCGGAGTCCGGGGAAGAAAGAAGCCCCGGGAACCACAATCACCCCCACATCCTTGAGCTTTTGGTAAAATTCCCAATCAGTCATGGGTAAATCTTGCAGCCAAATCCACGCAAAAATCGCTCCCTCACCCTTGTGGAGAAACCAGGGCAAATCCTTGGGCATCGAGGCATCAAGGGTACTTTCGACAATGGTAAATTTCTGTTGATAGTAGGGACGAATTACCTCCGTAGCAATTTTGGCTAAGGCTCCAGAACTAATCGCCCGGGCGGCGATCGCCTGTCCGTAACGGGAAGCATGGATGCACAAATTTGTTTGGAAGGCTTCGAGGGTTTCAATAATCTGCGGATCCCCGATCGCCACCCCCAGCCGTTCTCCGGGTAGCCCCGCCTTCGACAAACTCAGGCAATGGACAATATTTTCCCCAAATACCGGAGTCATTTCTGTAAAATTCAAACCCGGAAAGGGCGGAGCATAGGCAGAGTCAATAAAGACAGGAACATCATAGGGAGCCGCCATCGCCACAATCTTGTCTACCTCAACCTCGGTTAAAACATTTCCTGTAGGATTGCAGGGACGGGAGAAAATTACACAACCTGTAGTTTCATTAATTACCAATTGACTAAAATCTGCTCGGTACTTGAAACGATGGTTCGCAGCATCAAGATCCATGGAAGGCTTGTAGGCAAGCAAGGCTTCAGGAGTCAGCGTCACCCCGCCATAGCCTGTATATTCTGGGCTGAGGGGTAGGACTACTTGCTTGAGATCCCCCTCTGGGGTGTAGCCACCAAAGGCATTGGCTCCGTAAAAATAAAGGGATTGACTACCGGGGGTGATTAAAATATTTTGTTCTGTAAGTTGCAAATCGTAGCGTTGATTAAAATCCTTGACGATCGCCTCCACAAAAGGGGCATAGCCCTGACTAGAACCGTAACGACACACTACTTCTCCGTACTCCTGACTCGCCAATAGCTCTGCCGTATAATCCCGCCACAACTGCTCTACCTGAGGCAAAATTACTGGATTTCCCGCACTGAGGTTGATAAACTTCTTGCCTTTACTCGTGCGGAGGGTGGTGATGATATCCTTCATAATTGCCCGCACTCCTGTGAGTTGAGACATGTGCTTGCCAAATTTTGTCAGAGCAGTATCCATAAGCGTAGTTTGAATATTATTTTTTTAGTTAGTCTATTTAGTTTAATCCAAGAACGATTTTCACAGTCAGGTATGATCGGGAATTTTTCCTGCTGGTACAGTAGCCCTCTTGCGTGAATAAGGAAAAAGCCCTCATCCCCCAAGCCCTTTCTCCCTAGGGAGAAGGGGAGTAAGAGGAAAATCCCTCTCCCTAGGGAGAGGGATTTAGGGTGAGGGTCATGATTCACGCAAGAGGTCTAGTTTACTGTTTTTGAAGTTTTCCCCTCTGCCTAGGCGTAGATTAAATATCTGGCAAAACCTAACCCCATGGCTTGCTTTGATGAGGAGTGTTATATTTGATTCTGGAGTTAGCCAGTTAGGGATCTAGAGAAATTGACTAGGCTCGATCGCTCTCTTGCTGCCGTTTATCCTAAAGATTTTTGACTAATTTCCATAATTAACTTTTTTGATTTCCTTTGATTAACGCTCTAGACCGCACCATGTCTAATCACTACCATACTCTCCAAATCAGTTCCCATGCTAGTGCCGCCGAGATCAAGAAAGCCTATCGTCATCTGGTAAAAAAGTTCCATCCCGATAGCCAAAGTACTACGGCAGACCATGAGCAAATTGTGAAAATCAATGCTGCCTATGAAGTCTTGGGAGATGATCAACGCCGCCAGCGCTACGATCGAGAACTTGCCACCCCAGCCTTTGATCCTGAATTTGAGCCAGAGTTTACCCCCCAGCATTCTCGGAGCCGTAGCGATCGGCAAGCTCGCACTGCCCAAGCCCAACAACACCAACGCTACCGAGCTACAGGTAAAGACCTAGATTTCCAATTACACCAATGGCAGCAACAGGTTTACGCCCCTGTACATCGGTTTCTTGTGCAAATTCTCTATTCCCTCCAGTCAGAAATTGATGCTCTCGCCGCCGATCCCTTCGACCAAGCCCTGATGGATGATTTTATGGACTACCTAGAAGATTGTCGCCGCCGTCATCAACAAGCTCAACAAATTTTTCAACAAATTCCCAACCCCATCAAAGCCGCAGGCATCGCCGCCGCTCTCTACCACTGTCTCTGTCGTCTTTCTGAAGGTATCGAAGAACTCCACTGGTTCACCACCAGCTACGATGACCATCATCTCCACACCGGGCAGGAACTATTTCGGATTGCTAATGACCTCCGCCTCGATGCCCAGCGATCGCTACGTGTAGTGAGCGGCAAATTTTAACCAAGTCATTTGAGGTTAAGGTAAAATGTCAGCGAAAGACCTTTTTCATGATGCAGTTAAACGAGGATTAGAAAAAGATCATTGGCAGATTACAAATGATCCCCTAGAGCTTGAATGGGAAGAGGTAAAGGTTAAGATTGACCTAGCCGCAGAGCGATTGATTGCCGCAGAGCGAGATCAACAAAAAATTGCTGTGGAAATTAAAAGCTTTCTCAGCACTTCAGCAATTAGCGATTTTCACACAGCCTTAGGGCAATTTCTCAACTATAGAATTATGCTAGAAGTCAATGATCCCAATCGCCTTCTTTATTTAGCGATTCCGTTAGATGCCTACGAAACATTTTTTCAAAGCCGTTTTGCTCAAGTTTCGATCGAGCGGCATCAAATAAAAATTATTGTTTACGAGCCTATTGCTGAGGAGATTGTCAAGTGGATAAATTAGAAAATTATCGCCGATGTATTCAGAGTTTGCTAGAAAGCCATAGCCATTTTAAGACTGAAGATGATGTGGAAAATGAGCTAATTTTTGATCCGGTGCACGATCGCTATCAACTTATGCGGGTTGGCTGGAAAGGCTTGAAACGGGTTTATTATACAGTTCTTCACTTTGATATCAAAGACGGTAAAATCTGGCTACAGCAAAACACAACGGATATTGATGTGGGGCAGGAGTTGCTAGAAGTTGGGATTCTCAAGGAAGATATTGTCCTCGGCTTGCATCCTCCCTACAAAAGACCCTATACGGGCTATGGTGTGGCTTAGAATTTTTGGGGATGAGGGGAGATTTGGGTTAGATTCCCTGCTTTTGAAGTGCCTTTGGTCTAAAAAATTTGATTCACTCCGTGAGGCTAGTGCCAACGCCAGAGGCGAAGGGTTAATTAAGAAGGGTTCAAGAGAAAAGGTCAGGAGGGCAAAGAAGGAGTCTTCAATGAAGAACGCACACAACCCGAAAACCGAAGCAGTTGAACAGATTGTGTGCCTCATCGTTGTAACAATAAGAATTGAAACGAGAAGCAGACCGACAATGCCTAGCAACGTTGTCCCACGAACCACCACGCCGCAGTTTGATGCCTTGAGAATAATTGTTGTTGCCATTTATCCATGCTCTACCATCGTAGGTGCGCTCTTATAATTCCCATGCCAGTCATCCTCGCACCATTCCCACACATTGCCATGCATATCGTACAACCCAAAAGCATTAGATCTCTTTTGCCCAACGGGATGGGTTTTGCCCTCAGAATTTTTGTCATACCAAGCATAAGAATCTAGATAGATTCTATCAAAGGAATAGGCAGTGGTTGTCCCGGCTCGACAGGCGTATTCCCACTCTGCCTCGCTGGGGAGTCTGTATTCTCGCTTTGTATGCTCCGATAGCCTCGCACAAAATTCCACCGCCTCCAGCCACGATACTTGCTCTACTGGCAAATTGTCTCCTTTGAAATAAGCTGGGTATGGCTCTAATGCTTTTTTTACTTGAGGGAATGTTGTCACAACTCGCCATTGGGCTTGAGTCACTG
This sequence comes from Coleofasciculaceae cyanobacterium SM2_1_6, assembly GCA_012031635.1. Classification (GTDB taxonomy): domain Bacteria; phylum Cyanobacteriota; class Cyanobacteriia; order Cyanobacteriales; family JAAUUE01; genus JAAUUE01. Next base: position 14,973 of record JAAUUE010000064.1, read on the forward strand.
GATATTTCCCCATCAGAAACGCAGGCACACTAACTCGATGTTGTGGGCGCTCATTATCATAGCTACCTTGCTCAGATTTTGGTGAACCCATCATAAAATTCCCAGCCGGGATTAATATCATTTCTAGGGTTACGCCATAACCTAAATTTACTACTAGATTTAAATCGTTACCCAGATTTTCAAAGGTAGATTGAATTTTGTTCTTTTTTCTATCTCAAATTCTTGTAAATTTGCGGCTGCCGATGAAGTTGGTGACTGATCTAGCTGTGGTAATAGCTGTCTTTTTTCTTGATCGACTTCCTGCCCTTTAGCTGTTGCTGGTGAAATCGGTGGTGGACTTGTGGGTAGTACTGGATTTCCTTGGGGTTGCTGCCAAATTCTTCTCAGGGCTTTAAGAGCTTGGTTATCGGCGGGGGAAACTGCTAAAATCCTCGTCCAGAGTTGCTCTGCTAGAGTTAAATCCCCTTCTAACTCCGCTTCCTGAGCATCCATTTTTAGGGCATTGATATCATGGAGCGTTGCTTGTTTTGGCAAGAGAATTAAGTGATATTTTGTGGCTGGCTCCACGATCGCATAGGGAGTTTGCCGGGGTTTCTTGTGGAGTTGATTGATTTCTGCCACTCGATAGCGCAGGCGCTGGTATAACCTCTCCACCGTGGCACAGTTCCCCTCCCCTTGGAGCCGCAGAGATTCTAACAAAGCATAGGTAAAAGCCCCGTGTTGCAGAGTTTCAATCTCATAAGACCTTTCCGCAGGACTGCACGAAGCAAAAGTAATCACCCCTGCTTGTTTTTCTTCCCCAATCCCCAACCCTTTGGCGTCATTTCGGCAAGCATCCTGAACGATCACCACATTATCCGCCCCACAGCGCCGGAGCCTTTCCGTGACATAGCTCAAGGGGATCGCCGTCCTTTCGATTAATTGTCCACTAGCACTGCTATCTGACAACATCAAATAATCTCGATCGCCATGGCGTAATCCATGCCCACTAAAGAAAAACCATAGATTGTCCCCAGCCGAGAGAAATTTATGCTCAAAGCGGTTGTCTAAAAAACGGATGAGAGTGGCGTAGGTTGGTTGGGATGGATAAGGTTTTCCAGCATCAGCGATCGGAGGGGAATTGTCCGTAAACAGATAAACATGGCTTGGTTCAAACCCTGCCTCCTGCACAAACCAATCCCGCATCTTTTCAGCATCTTTCACCGCAAAATTCAGGGAAGACAGATTGTGATATTCATTTACGCCGATACAAATCGCCCAATTTTTAGCCATCTTTTCGCTTGAACTTGAGTTTCACCGCCCCCTTTGCTGCCGCCTCGCCACCGATGCCCAGTAAACTCACTTTACCATTACCACTGATTTCTATAGATAGCTCAATTTCCTCCAGTTGGAGCTTAGAATTAGAACTCTCAGCTCGATCGAAGGACACTTCCACCACCTCAATAAACTCCCCAAGGTTTTGCTTCAGTTCTTCCGCAGTAATATACGATCGCTGCCGAGGTGATCGATCGTCCCTAGTCGGCACGCCATAGTCTGCCCCAATATCAACCCCACCTTTACCCTCCTCAACTTCTGGGGTTGTCTCTGTAACAATCCAAATGCCTTTATTTGTTGTTTCTGCCATGTCTTTCCCTATTTTTAGTTTTCTAAGATAGCATTTTCTCTCAACTAAGTTGAAAGTGAGCTTGGGCTGGGGTGGTTTGGCTAATTAACT
>JAAUUE010000065.1 GCA_012031635.1 Coleofasciculaceae cyanobacterium SM2_1_6
TAGGGAGTATAAAAGAGTTAGAAGATATATTGAGTAAAAGGTGTTGCGTGTTGCAAGAAATGAAAGAAGAGATTAAGTCGATAACCAATTACCATTGGTTAAGTTATGGGTAGTTGTTAGTATTCTATTATAATAGGATTTGGTATGACTCTATCATTCAAGGGTTAACAGTTAATTAGCCCAACAATATAAGTTATCGATCGCTGAGGATTTTCTTTGCTTGCTGCCAAAACTTTTCCAACTCTTCAAGGGTGTAATCCGTGATGGGTCGAGATTGCTCCGCAACGTTGGCACGATCGATCATCTCTTCAATTTTGCTGAACCTCTGGGCAAAGCGCTGATTCGTTCCCTGGAGGGCTTCTGTGGGGTTGAGTTTGTACCACCGGGCGAGTTGGGTCAGGCTAAATAACAAATCTCCTAATTCCGCCTCTTGGTGCGATCGATCGCCCATCTGCAAAGCCTCCTCAAATTCCCCCAACTCTTCATGGAACTTGTCCCACACCCCTTGGATATGTTCCCATTCAAACCCCACGGCGGCGGCTTTCTCAGAGATTTTCATGGCAGCGGTGAGGGGCGGCAGGGTGCGGGCGTAGCGATCGAGCTTACTGCTCAGGGTCTGGGTTGTTTCTCCCTTGGCAGCCTTCTCTTGCTCTTTAATCTGATCCCAATTTTGCTTCACCTCGGCGGCATCAGCCACCTGTACCTCTCCAAAAACATGGGGATGGCGGCGAATAAGTTTCTGGTTAATCTTTTCTGCCACTAGTTGTAGATCAAAACCTCCGCTTCGACTACGCTCAGTGACCCCACTTTGGCAACCCTCCGTAACCCCACTTTGGCAACCCTCCGTAACCATCTTTTCGCTGGCGATCTGGGCTTGGAGGACAACTTGCAATAATAAATCTCCCAACTCCTCAGCGATCGCTTCTGGATCCCCGCTCCGAATCGCATCTGCCACTTCATAGGCTTCCTCAAGGACGTAGGGAATTAAGCTCTCTGGAGTTTGCGCCAAATCCCAAGGACAACCACCAGGGCGCGATCGTAACTTAGCAACGGTGGTAATCAAATCCTGTAATGCTATCAGAGTCGAGTTATCAGGGTTAGGAGCAGGAGGAGAATTAGTCATGATTTAGTTACCTTTTCGTCTTTTTAGGATTTCTTGGGGGAGATTTTCTGGGGATACTTGAGGAACTTTTGGGGCTTCCCTTTTTGAGCAGCCTTTGCCGCCGATAGCGAGTGATCTGGGAGCCGATCGTATCGGCCGCCACATGGCTAATAGCCCCCAACTCCAAACCCAGCCACAGAGCAAACACCTGCCCCCGGTAATTATAAACTCCCTCCATGGTCAATCCGCCCCAATGCCCCCAATCTACCTCCAAGCCCCAAATCCAGTAAGCACAGGCTGCCCCCAATCCAGTGAATAAACTAATCCAGAGGCTGAGATAGACCACTCGTACTAATGTCCCCACCAGTAAACCATGAGACCATACAGAACGATGCCGAATTGTTTTTGGTAGGGAACCCACAAGAGGCGTAACCAACCCCACCGGATAAAATGGCGAGAATGAATATCTAGATCGGGTCCAAACATCAAGCCACTAAAGAGAAATCCCCCCGTAGTCAAAAGGGTAAAATCACTATTTCTGGTCAAACTAAAAGTCCCACCCGCAATCAGGGGCAGACACCAAAGGGTAATACGATCGTGGAGCCGACCAGAGGGCATAGAATCTCAGCGTTTTTGAGTTATTGGGAAATTTTTAGATCTTTCTAGATATTTTTAGAAAATCTATTACTATCTTTTCCCACACTTCTGCTATGATAGTAAAGTTCTCAAAAAGGGCGGTTAGCTCAGTTGGTAGAGCGCCTGCCTTACAAGCAGGTGGCCACTGGTTCGAGTCCAGTACCGCCCATGGATAAAATTCTTATTACTTCTAAGGCTTCAAGGGAAACATATTTCCCTCAAATATGCATAATTTCAGAGACTAACATAGCTCATAATCCTGTAGATGTCTCTTAGTTATTCTGTAAAAGGTAAAAGTGTTCTAGCCCAATTTGTCCCAATTTGCTAGAAAATCAGAGAAGCGGAAAAACTATTTAAGAAATCAGTTTATCGGCAAAAGAAAGGCTCTAATCGCAGACCTAAAGCGGTTAAGAAATTTTCTCAACATTATCAGAAAATAGCTAGATAACGAATCTCTAAGCCAAAGCTGTAGATGCTGGGTTAATGGCAATAGCGGTAAATCCAAAAGGCACGACTCAAAATTGCTCAAATTGCGGTACTCACGTCCCGAAAACGATTCAGGATAGATGGCATGGTTGTCATGTCTGTGGGTTGGAACTAGATAGAGACGTGAATGCAGCAGTCAATATCAAGAACATCGCTGTGGGGCGCACAGTGGTTAAAGCTCAGGATATGCCCTGTGCAATTGCAGGGTTCACTGAGAAGCCCGCATTGTATGTCTAGCAGTCCTTCGGGAAGTAAGCTACAGTGTCAGGAGTCGTCACAGGCTGTTTCAGGTATATCGGATTATTTCTATGAGTAAAGTTTTTCGTGAGTTCCTCAAAAAAATCGGCAGCGGCCCCCATACGGGGCAGAACCTCGATCGAGAAGAAGCAGCGATCGCTGCCCGGATGATGCTCTTGGGGGAAGCCACTCCTGCCCAGATCGGTGCTTTTTTGATTGCCCACCGGATTAAACGTCCCACAGGTGCAGAATTAGCAGGGATGTTGGATGCCTACGCTGAATTAGGACCAAAACTAGAGCCAATCAAGCGATCGAGCCACAAGGTCTTTGTCCTCGGTTCTCCCTACGATGGACGCTCCCGCACTGCGCCCCTCAGTCCTTTAACTGCCCTGATCCTTGCCACAGCAGGGATTGATGTGATCCTCCACGGGGGCGATCGAATGCCCACCAAGGAAGGTTTACCCCTGATTGAAGTCTGGCAATATCTGGATGTCTCGTGGCAGCACCTCAGCCTAGTTCAAGTCCAGCAGGTTTTGGAAACCACCGGGATTGGCTTTGTCTATTTACCCACGCATTTTCCCCAAGCCCAGCACCTAGTTACCTATCGCCGAGAGATTGGCAAGCGTCCCCCCCTCGCAACTCTAGAATTGATGTGGTGTCCTTACCAAGGCAGTGCCGAAGTGGTGAGCGGTTTTGTCCATCCCCCCACGGAGATCGTGATGCGAGAGGCGTACAATTTGCGGGGAAGTCAGGCTCTAACTACGGTTAAAGGTTTGGAAGGCAGTTGTGATCTGCCCAGAGAACGAACGGCGATTATTGGGCTGAGTAGTCCCCGCCAAGATTTTTTTGAGCGGCTCTGTCTCCATTCCAAGGATTATAACAGTGGGGGCAAAAATGTCGAACTGCAAGAACTAGATGCCCAAGCTATGCAGGCAGTGTTAGCGGGGGAGTCTTTCTCCAAGGGAGAGGCTATGCCAACGGAGTTGATGTTGTCGACTCTCTGGAATACGGGGTTTTATTTATGGCGATCGGGCATCACACCTGATATTTCTACCGGGATGGCAAAGGCAGAATCGCTCCTGAGAGAAAAACTAGTCCTCGCCAAACTCCAAGAACTCCAAACCGTAGTTAAAAATATCTAGATTAAACTACTACAGATTAGCGATCGCCGATCTTGTAGGTGCGTTGCTGAACAGCAAACGCACCATCCTATTTAGCTAGCGATTCTCATTATGAAAATCTATGGAAATAATGCCCGATCAAGAGAAGCTGAAAGCCCTATTTTATCGTTTAGCAACCTAGACAAAAAAGCCTTTTTAATGCCGACTTCTAGTACATACACCCTCAAATGAGAATTGCTGTTGTAAAAGTAAACCAATGAAAGGTGACGCTTAGGCTTTATAGCCTGATCAATTAATTATACTCATGAGATGTACTTTGTTTTTGAGTTCTCTAGCTTTGAGTTCTCTGGCAAATAGTGCGACTTACTTGACAGGATTAAAATTAAGGAGCAACACTAATGGAAGGAATCTATCAGCAGGTATCGACTGAGAATCTCAATTCTTTTCTTGAAGAAATTGGAACACCGCTCCTAATACGTAAGCGATTAGATACATTGAAGCCGCTCATGTACGTCAGGAATATTGGTGCTGGGCAGTGGAAAGTAACAACGGAGACGACACTCAAGTCGATATCCCAAAAATTCACGTTTGATAGAGCTTGCCCGTACGTCGATCCCTACACGGGGAAGCAGTATACAATGACGGTTACACAGGAAAGTGAAAACACATGGGTGATGCATCAGATAAGTACAATCTCTGGGGGCAAAAACATTTGCATCATCTGGAAATTTAGGGAGGTAGATGTCACAATAACCTCAATTTGCGGAGATGTAGTTGCCAAGCAATTCTTTCAATTTGCGAAGATTTAGTTGCCCAGAAGTGTTGAATGTTGATGGTAAAACTTTACAGTCAAGAAGATAAGTAGTCTAGACGTACTAGTACGATCGCAGATATTGTAGGGTACATTGCTGAACAACAAACGCACCATCTTAGCTTAGCATCCAACAAATACACCATTTTGTTGTCTTAACATTAATCCTTAACCTGTATTCTCTCATGCCCAACTATCGAAGACCTGGAATTGCAGGCGACACATACTTTATCACTCAAGTCACCTATCAACGCCAGCCTTGGCTGTGCAGTAAGGTTCGATGGTAGATGGGAGTGATGGTGCGTTTGCTTGTCGCAACGCACCCTACAAGATCGGCGATAGTTGCTGGATTCTTCGCAACGCTGACCATGTCACCCGGCAACTCCATCTTAGCCATCGCTACCAATCCGTGATCGATCGCCCCCAACTGATCCTCAACTTAAATTAAATTAATCCTGAAGGGTGACTCTCTGCTGAGAATAATCAGGCATGAACAGCAACCCAAGCCTCAGCCGTAGAGAAATAGTTGAAAGCAACTAGATCAACTTGAGCTAGACTTAGGGTACGAAAGATACTAGAATCACAACTCAATTATATTTATTCACCACAGCAGTCGATGATGGGGGCGTAGAGGCAACATGGGATTTATGAGTCGATTTTCTTTATCACGGGACATGGGCATCGATTTGGGGACAGCCAACACTCTAGTTTATGTCTCAGGCAAAGGCATTGTGCTACAGGAGCCATCGGTTGTAGCGATCGATCAAGATACAAAAATCCCCCTCGCCGTGGGTGAAGATGCCAAGAAAATGCTGGGCAGAACCCCCGGTAACGTCATCGCCATGCGTCCCCTCCGGGATGGGGTCATTGCCGATTTTGACACCGCCGAGCTGATGCTGAAGCACTTTATCCGCCGAGTTCATGAGGGTAGAACCCTAGTTTCGCCCCGGATTGTCATCGGCATTCCCAGTGGTGTCACTGGAGTGGAGCGCCGAGCCGTGATGGAAGCTGCTTCCCAAGCTGGAGCCAGAGAAGTTTATTTAATTGATGAGCCGATCGCTGCCGCCATTGGGGCGGGTTTACCAGTGGCCGAACCGACGGGGAACATGATTATTGACATCGGCGGGGGAACCACCGAAGTAGCGGTCTTGAGTTTGCAAGGGACGGTTTTAAGCGAATCGGTGCGGATTGCCGGGGATGAACTCAGTGATGCCATCATGGGCTACATGAAAAAAGTCCATAACTTAGTGATTGGGGAACGCACCGCCGAAGAAATTAAAATTCAAATTGGTTCTGCCTACCCGGTTCCTAACGACGGGGAAATTATCCAAGAAGTCCGGGGTTTGCACCTGCTCTCTGGATTACCGAGAACCGTGACCATTAAGGGGGCAGAAATTCGGGAAAGTATGTCTGAGCCTCTATCGGTGATTGTGGATGCAGTGAAGCGGACTCTTGAGCGGACTCCTCCAGAATTAGCGGCGGATATCATCGATCGAGGCATCATGCTCGCCGGGGGTGGAGCCTTGCTCAAGGGCATTGATACCTTAATCAGCCACGAAACTGGCATTGTCACCCACATTGCCGCCGATCCCCTGAGTTGTGTAGTTCTTGGAACTGGGAGAGTCTTAGAGAACTTCAAGCAGTTGGAACGGGTATTTAGCGGACGTTCCCGCAGCTAATCTTCCTCAGCAATAGCTTGAGTAATAGCCCCGTAGTTGATCAGGAATCTCCCAGAAAAATTCACGATTATAGAAAAATAACAACAGTTCAAAATGTTTACATTACGGCGTTGGTGGGAACAGCACGGGAATAAAATCCTCATGGTGACCATTACCCTGATCATTGTCTGGGGACTGCGGCAGACCCAAGGAGCCTTTATCTTGGAGCTTTATCAAATGATTGCCAATCCCCTCAAAACCCCAAATCCCCAAGAAGAGCGCCTAATTAATGCCAGAGTTCTGGAACTACAGCAGAAATTATTTGAAACCGAACGCCAAAACCAACAGCTACAATCCCTCCTTGGTTATCGTCAAGAACAAGCCCCCTCTGGCATTGCTGCCCCCGTCATTGGGCGGAGTGCCGATCATTGGTGGCACTTTGTCACCCTCGGCAGGGGAAGCCAGCAGGGCGTGCAGCCCAATAGCGTGGTCTTGGGTCTGGGGGGGCTAGTGGGCAGGGTTGTGAGTGTCACCCCCAATACCAGCCGGGTGTTATTAATCAGTGATCCTACGAGTCGAGTCGGCGTATTGATTACGAGAACTCGCCATATGGGAATTTTGCGGGGGTTAGGCTCAAATCAGGCGGTCATCCAATTTTTTGATAAGGTTCCCGATGTCAAGCCCGGGGATGTGGTGGTGACATCTAGTGTGAGTCAGCTATTTAGTCCGGGAACTCCCGTGGGACGAGTCCGCTCGATCGATCTAGACAAAAGCCCCGCCCCGGAAGCCGTGATTGAAATTACTGCCCCTATTAATACCCTAGAGTGGGTAATCATTGCCCCCCAAGCTCCCCGCCCCCAAGCTAGTCCAGAGCCAGAACCACCCCCAACTCCATAGGAGCAAGCATCTATGACCTCACAACTACAAGAGACTATAAATCTAGCTCGATCGCTCCCCTTGGCAGAACAACGAGAACTCCTGAACATACTTTCTGTAATGATCCAACAAACGGATTCTTTAGGCAATCAAACTCCAGCAGAAGAAAATAACACGGACTTCTCCGCAGAGAGCTTTAGTCAATCTTGGCAGCAAGCCATAACTGGAAAAACTCTACCTATTTCTCAACTCTGGGAGGGTATTGAGCTTGACTGAGACTAACTTAGTTGAGATCCGACTAACTCCTGAATTTCAGCGTAGACTAAGAACCTTAGCCAAGAAATACCGACAAATTCAGACTGATCTTGCTCCTATTCTTGAACAGTTACAATCGAGGGAATTTCTAGGTGATCAAATACCCGGAATTAGCTTTACAGTCATGAAAGTGCGGATTAAAAATAGCGATATTCAAAAAGGTAAAAGTGGCGGCTATCGATTGATTTATTGGATTTCATTACCTGATTTAGTTATTTTATTAGATATCTACTCAAAGTCTGAGCAGCAAGATATTGAAATAGAGTATATTCGTCAGATCATCAAGGGAGTTGATCTTAAATCTGAGTAAATCCGGGGTTACTTAATTGAAGTAAGAGATAAAATAGTTCAGAACATGAAAGTTAGTACCCAGAAAATTAATTGGCAACGGGAGACGATCAAATGGGCTGTTAATCTTGGCTCCGTCCTCCTCTGTGCCTTGTTGATGTTTGTCCGGTGGCCAGGGATGGAAATGTTAGGGATTAGCCCCAATTGGTTGCTGATCTGGGTCGTGGCGTGGAGTGTGAAACGGACTCCCCTAGAGGGAGCGATCGCCGGGCTTTTACTGGGGTTAATTCAAGATGCCCTTACCAATCCAGACCCCAGTCATGGGTGGGGTTTAGTGCTAACGGGGGTTTTAACAGCGAGGATCCAAAAGCATAAATATGTCCAAGAAGATATTGTCTCCGTGGCGTTGATTGTCTTTGGGACGGTGATTCTCAATGAAACGGTGATGGCTATTCAGTATAGTTTTTGGCGCGATCGCATCCTCGCCGACACTTGGTTAGATCATCAACGGATTGCCCTCGCCTCGGCGATCCTCACTAGTCTCTGGGCTCCTGCGGTATACCTACCCCTCAATTTTTGGTGGCAAAAACAACTCAAGGAAGATCAGCAAATTTCTTGAGTTGAGCTTTTAGACTCAGCTAATGTCAGGGAAGGTAAATGCAAAATTAGTTAAATCCTTGTCAACATCCCTTAGAATAATTGGGACTTGTCAAACTGTCCTCGAAGAATTGCTATATATTCCCACTTAGTGAAAGACTAACAGAGAAAGCCTATGCCCCGCCGCAACGATATTCGGAAGATTCTACTCCTCGGCTCTGGTCCGATCGTCATTGGTCAAGCCTGTGAATTTGACTATTCTGGAACCCAAGCCTGTAAAGCTCTCCGGGAAGAAGGTTATGAAGTTGTGTTGGTTAACTCGAACCCCGCTAGTATCATGACCGATCCAGAAACGGCCGATCGCACCTACATTGAACCCCTGACCCCTGATATTGTGGAAAAGGTGATTGCCCAGGAAAGACCCGATGCCCTACTGCCGACCATGGGGGGACAGACAGCCCTGAATATTGCGGTGGCACTGGCGAAGAGTGGTGCTTTAGAAAAATATCATGTGGAGTTGATCGGGGCAAAATTGCCAGCGATGAGATGGCGGAGGATCGGCTGTTATTTAAGGAAGCCATGGCTCGCATCGGTGTGAGTGTCTGTCCTTCTGGGATTGCCAACAATATTGACGAAGCCAAGGTGATTGCACACCAGATCGGCAGCTACCCCTTGATTATTCGTCCCGCTTTTACTTCCGGGGGCAGCGGCGGCGGTATTGCCTACAACCAAGAAGAATACGAAGAAATGGCACAGATTGGGCTGGATGCCTCCCCCATGTCCCAGATTCTGGTAGAAAAATCCCTCCTCGGCTGGAAGGAGTACGAGCTAGAAGTGATGCGGGATTTGGCGGATAACGTGGTGATTATCTGCTCCATTGAAAACCTTGACCCCATGGGCATCCACACGGGGGATTCCATTACCGTCGCTCCTGCCCAAACCCTGACGGATAAGGAATACCAACGGCTGCGGGATGCCTCGGTGAAGATCATTCGAGAGATCGGTGTGGAGACGGGGGGATCAAATATTCAATTTGCCGTCAATCCCCAAACTGGCGAGATGATCGTGATTGAGATGAACCCGAGGGTGTCTCGCTCTTCGGCGCTGGCTTCCAAGGCCACGGGATTCCCGATCGCCAAATTTGCGGCAAAATTAGCGGTGGGTTATACCCTCGATGAAATTCCCAACGATATTACCAAGAAAACTCCCGCCAGTTTTGAACCGACCATTGACTATGTAGTCACCAAAGTTCCCCGGTTTGCCTTTGAAAAATTCCCCGGGGCGGAGCCTTCCCTGACTACCCAAATGAAATCTGTGGGCGAAGCCATGGCGATCGGGCGGACTTTCCAAGAATCTTTTCAAAAAGCTCTCCGTTCCCTGGAAACCGGGCGGGGCGGTTGGGGTTGCGATCGACCCGAAAAAGTACCGAGCCTAGAGCAGATTCGGGCAGGCTTGCGGACTCCGAACCCAGAGCGGATTTTTACGATTCGCCATGCCTTGTTAATGGGGATGACGGGGGAAGATATCCATGAATTAACCGGGGTTGATCCTTGGTTCTTGGATAAGATGCAAGATTTACTAGAAACCGAGCGCTTCCTGAAACGTACTCAACTTGATCAGATCGGCGTGGATAAACTCTGGAGTATCAAGCAACAGGGTTTTAGCGATCGACAAATTGCCTTTGCCACCAAAAAAACCGAAGATGAAGTCCGAGCCTACCGGAAATCCTTGGGAGTAGTTCCCGCCTACAAAACCGTCGATACCTGTGCCGCCGAGTTTGAAGCCTTGACTCCTTACTATTATTCTAGCTACGAAAAAGAATCAGAAATTCTGCCCAGCGATCGCAAAAAAGTCATGATCCTCGGCGGTGGTCCGAACCGGATCGGGCAGGGAATTGAGTTTGACTATTGTTGTTGTCATGCTGCCTACGCCTTGAGTAAATCTGGTTGGGAGACGATCATGGTTAACTCCAACCCGGAAACCGTGTCTACAGACTACGACACCAGCGATCGCCTCTACTTTGAACCCCTGACGAAGGAAGATGTCCTGAATATTATTGAAGCGGAACAGCCTGTGGGGGTGGTGATTCAGTTTGGGGGACAAACGCCCTTGAAACTTGCCATCCCCCTTCTGAGATACCTAGAAGCCCACAACTCCACCACCAAAATTTGGGGAACTTCTCCCGATGCCATTGATACCGCCGAAGACCGGGAACGCTTTGAGAAAATTCTCCGGGAACTAGATATCCAACAAGCTCCCAACGGTTTAGCCCGGACTACCGATGATGCCTTGATTGTGGCGAAAAAGATCACCTATCCGGTGGTGGTGCGTCCTTCCTACGTCTTGGGGGGCAGAGCCATGGAAATTGTCTATTCCGATGAAGAACTGGAACACTACATGAGCTATGCGGTGCAGATCGAACCAGACCACCCGATCTTGATTGATAAATTTCTGGAAAATGCTGTGGAAGTGGATGTGGATGCGATCGCTGACCAGACAGGGATGGTGGTGATTGGCGGCATTATGGAACACATTGAACAGGCGGGGATCCACTCCGGGGATTCGGCTTGCTCGATCCCGACCATGACCCTTTCCCCCACCGTCCTTACCAAAATCCGGGAACAGACCATCAAGCTGGCAAGACGCTTGCAAGTAGTAGGTTTGATGAATATCCAGTTTGCGATCCAAGGGGAGGAGGTATTTATCCTTGAAGCCAACCCCAGAGCCTCCCGGACGGTTCCCTACGTTTCTAAGGCAACGGGAGTTCCCCTTGCTGGTCATGCTTCCCGGATTATGGCGGGAGAAACCCTAGAGGAGTTGGGCTTTACGGCGGAAGTGGTGCCGACCCATGTGGCGGTAAAAGAAGCGGTGCTGCCCTTTGAGAAGTTTGCCGGGACTGATGTATTGCTGGGGCCAGAAATGCGATCAACCGGAGAGGTGATGGGTCTTGATGAAGATTTTGGGCGGGCGTTCGCCAAGGCAGCACTGGGCGCTGGACAGAAATTACCCCTAACGGGGACGGTGTTTTTCTCCATGAACGATCGAGATAAGCCTCTGGTGATTCCGGTGGTGCAGGAGTTTATTGACCTAGGATTCCGCATCATTGCCACAGAAGGAACCCGCAAGGTACTGAAGGAAGCAGGGTTAAAGGTAGATTTGATTCTCAAGCTCCACGAGGGCAGACCAAACATTTTGGATCAGGTAAAAAATGAGGAGGTGCAATTGATGATCAATACACCTTCTGGGGAAGAGGCTCAAGCGGACGGTAAACTCCTCCGGCGATCGGCTCTGACCTACAAAGTCCCCATGATTACGACCATTGCGGGGGCGAGGGCGACGGCGGCGGCGATTCGATCGCTCCAGTCTCAACCCATGGGAGTCAAGGCTCTCCAAGATTACATTCATACTAAAAGTTGAAAAGTAAAAAGTAAAAAGTAAAAAATAAAAGTTGAAAAATCAGGGCTAAGATCGGTTACGTCTGGGTATCTTTCTACTCTTATTAAGAGCCTAGGTATACTGCCTTTTTCCCTCTATCTCCACCAAGCTGGACAGGAAATAGAACCCAAAGCCCAAAATCCCACTCCCGGCTCTGGGGATCTGTGCTTTATTACTAATCTCTCTCTGGAAGCCTTCTTAGAACATCTTGCCACCCTAGAAATCAAAGTCCTGCAATCTCCAGTAGCCAGAACCGGAGCCGTGGGCAAGATTCGATCGGTGTATTTTCGTGATCCTGATGGAAATCTGCTCGAAGTCTCGACCTATGCAATAGACTAGTTCCTGCTAACACTAAGAGCCGTTTACCTGTCCCAGTTTTTCTATGTTCATCCCAAATGCAGAAAATGCAGTTGTTGATATCCGTAAACTTCGTAATTACTGCCTTAATCTAGAACACGATGATGGTAAACACAAAGCACGGCTTTTTTTATCTATTCTTGGGATGACGGCTGATAATGCCGAGGACTTACAACAAATTTTGATTGAAATTGTTAAGACTCATGAAGCTCGATTAGGTAGGCAAGATGAGTTTGGGCAACGCTATACTCTGGACTTCACCATTGAATGGCACAATAGAAATGCAACCCTGCGGAGTGGTTGGGTAATTGAAAATAACTCAGAAATTCCCAAATTAACGACCTGCTATCCTCTGTAATCTGTAAATATTTGGAGGTAAAAAACAATGATAAATAGTACAGTCAAGTTGCTAGACGTTGTAGCCCTTACTACTGACCTTCCTCAATTTAACTTATGCCGTGGTCAGGTGGGGACTGTGGTTGAGACTCTAAGAGAAGGTGCTGCCTTTGAAGTTGAATTTAGCGATCGCAACGGGCGTACCTACGAATCTTTAGGGCTGCGTCCAGAACAAATAATGGTGTTGAGATTTGATCCAAAGGATCTGCTTACAACTCAAGCAAGTCCTGCTTGATAAATGTGTCCCATAAATTACTTCATGAATAAGAGAATTAACACCCCAAATCCTAGACGATACCAAATAAAAATCCAGGTACTTTGCTTTTTGAGGTAATCCAAGAGCCAAGCGATCGCCCCGTAGGAAAAAATTGCTGAGGAGATTGTGCCGACCACCAAAGATAGGATCTGTTCTTGGGGGACAGTTTCACTCAAAACGCCCCTGAGTTCTACCAACCCTGCCAAGGTAATTGCGGGAATCCCTAACAGGAAAGAAAATCTTGCTGCCGCCGCCCTTTCAATGCCGAGAAATAACCCCGCAGTCAAAGTAGAGCCAGAACGGGAAACCCCCGGTAGGAGCGCCAAGGCTTGGGCTAGTCCCATGAAAATTCCCTCTTTTGTCCCCAGTTTTTCATAGCTAATTACCCGCTTGCCTAGTTTTTCCGCCAGCCCTAAGAGCAAAGACATGACGATCGAGGCTAGGGCGATCGCTTGCAGACTCCGCAGGGGCGAGTTGTCAAAATCAGGAATTAGGGCTTTGATTAACAAACCAAAAAAGACGATCGGGATCGTCCCCAAGGCAATCCCCGTTGCTAGGCGTAATTCTTGAGATTCTCCAAAAGCCTGTTGCCATTTAGCAATAAAACTATTGGGCAAGTCTGGAGCTAAATTTGGGGTTGAATCTGGGGTTAAATCTGGGGTTGAACTTGGCGTTAAATCATTTTCGGGGTTTGAATCTTGACTATTGACCTTTGGCGGAGAAGTTTTGCCGAGATAGCTTTTTTGTAGAGCCTCGATCGCTCCTAGGGTAATATCCCGAATATCCGTCCAAAAATACCACAGCACTGCCGCAATACTCCCCAGTTGAATCACGGCGGTAAACGCCACCCCCGGATCTCCCCAACCCAGAGCCACTGGCACAACCTTCAGATGAGCAGTACTACTGATGGGTAAAAACTCCGTCAATCCCTGCACTGCCCCCAGCGCTAGAGCCTGCCAAGCATTCATCTGGGCGACTCCATTAATTACAGACCCGTCTTGGGCTGTAGCTCCCTGTCCCATTGCCACAACTACAGCTAAACTCGTGGCGATCGTCAGCCAATATTTCTTTTTGACCATTTCTAATGACTGAATTATTGACACTAATAAATAAGCTCGATAACTATGGCGATCCTAAATCACTTACTAAATCAGATTGCTTCTGGTAAGCGATTTTACCTGCCTGCGGCCGATGAGATCATTTGGGACTGCCGATTTAATGGCTAAATAAACTATTAAGGGTAAGGTTCTTAACAATTAATTTTTAACAATTAACATTCTAGATGGTTTAGTATCTTAGATATCCCTAGAGGGGGGATATTTATGGGCAAAAATATGCAAAATATGTAAAGATAAGTAAAGAATATTAAAAACATTATGATTAACAATTCCTTTCTCCCGGTGACTTTTCCGGCAGCATTCCTTAAACCTAAACCCTCTAAGCAAATTTCCGAGCAAATTTCTCATCTACCCAATGAGACTCTGAGCGCCACTCCACCCCCGATCGCCCCGACAATTGCTGTCTTCACCATGGCAGCTTTTTTGGTATCCGTACCCGTTTTTATTCAAGCTCCTCTGGTTCGAGCATTTCCCTACTTGAGTTTAGCTTTGACTCCGGCTTGGGTATTGTGGGGTTGGTGGTTGTACCAGCGTCCTCAGCGTCAGCACTGGGGAGATTTGTTGATTGGGTTTAGCTGGAGTTGGTTAGCGGGCAGTATTTACTGGGGCTGGCTGAGAACAGAGCCTTATTTACATTTACCAGTTGAAGCGATCGGGCTGCCCTTTTGTCTGGGATACCTGTGGTATTCCCAATATTCCTTGGGAAGGACGGGGAAGGATAACCTTGGAGTTGGATATAAATCTGGATTTCTCTCGATCGGGCTGTGGTTTTATTTAGGATCTTTATTAGGAACTGCCCTGACCGATCTGTATTTCTACGTAAATCAACTTATACCCTATTGGCGGGCTGTCATGGCAGGAGAACCTACCGCCGCCGCCCCCACCCTCCACCAAGCCTTGGCACAGATTAACAACCCCCTCGGCTGGATATCTGCCCTAGGGATTCTGACTTGGTTGCTAGTTTTAGGTATTTACCCCCTCAAGCAGGCCACCCTGCCCCGTTACGCCTTCAGTGGGGCAATTCTAAGTACTATATTGGTGGACGGCTTATTTTGGTTAGTCGCCAGTCTAGCTTGATGTGAGATTAGTGAATTTAATTGGGGGTTGCAAGGGCTGTAATGATCAGGGCTGTAGTCACTAGGGTTGTAATTGATTGGCATGACTAGTTACTATACATATTAAGATGAAAACTCTAGCAAAAAAACTAGCCAGAAAACTTCGCTGAAAAATCATTAGGCTAGAAGGACTGCTAGAGATACAATTCGATGTAGGGCAAAAAATTTTGACAAAATATTTGGCAGAATATTTAGAAATGCCCTTGTAGTTGCCTCATCTGAATAAAGGCACTCATAAGGTAGCTACTCCAAGTATTATCAAGAATATTAGAGAAATTCTGCTCCCCATTCACCTAATCAAGTTACCAACTTTTCTTAAGGCAGTGCAACCCACTCCAATCCACCCCTATTTATTGCTTTACACTGACTCAGGTAAAAGATACCTGCCCTTGGTCGGTGGAAATTGTTGGACTGTTGGTCGGAATGAGGATAACAATTTTGTGATTACCGATCGCTGGATTTCCCGCAACCATGCTATGCTCCAGGTGACGGAAACTGGGGAATTTTATCTTATTGACCTTGGTAGTCGGAATGGCTCGTTTATTAACGGCAGGCGGGTTAGTATTCCGGTAACTTTGCGGAATGCCGATCGAGTCACCTTTGGGCAAACCGAACTAGAATTTCATGCACCATCTAGCCGAGTGGCTATAGATCAGAATAATCCAGACCAAGGGGATACTTCCACATTGCATGTCCGCCGCCTCATGTCTGTGATGGTGGTGGATATTCGGAGTTTTACAGTCTTAACCCGGCAACTAGATGAGAGTTTACTCTCTACTTTGATTGGTACTTGGTTTGCGGAAGTGGGGAAAATTATCCGAGAACACGGTAGTTGGGTCGATAAATACATTGGAGATGCGGTGATGGCGATCTGGTTCCATCGTCACCAAGGGGTTAGTAATGATGAAACTCTACACATTCTCCAAGCTATCAGTGCTTTGCACAAAGCCACAGATAAACTCAGCAATCGCTATGAGTTACCCTTTCCGCTCCGTATTGGTACGGGGCTAAATACGGGCTATGCGATGGTGGGAAATACGGGCAGTGGCGATCGACCAGATTACACAGCGATCGGAGATACGGTTAATGCTGCCTTCCGCCTCGAAACCTCCACTAAGCAACTAGGTTTAGACATTGCCCTAGGGGAAAGTACCTACAGCTATCTTCTCAATCTGGGCAAACCAGAGCAGGGCTTTGAACAACACATAGTCCATCTCAAGGGCTACGAAAAACCCACAATCACCTACGCAGGAACCTACGACGATTTAGATAAATTTATCGAAACTTACAATAAACCTAGTTTAGATACTGAGTCTGTAGAAGATTAATTTAGTAGAACACTAATTTAACGTGAGTTCGGGATAAAAAATTCCCCTGATTCTACTTCCTGCCAACAGCAACCATGATCGTTGGCTGAGGGTCGTCTCTCAGTCGAGTCGTCTGCCACAGACTGTAATATTGTCGCTATTGTTGTTGCTAAAATTTTTATTTTTTATCTAACCTCGCCAGAGAAATCAAAGCGGCGGTGGATAGAAAAATTTTTATTTTTTAATATCCTATTTTTTATCTAATCTCGCCAGAGAA